>NZ_JBHIQZ010000203.1:0-500 GCF_042196865.1 Bartonella sp. AC130YNZD | reverse complement strand
CTCACACTCATAACAACAAGGCACAAACTCCATTTAGAAAGGTTAAAACCCCTACCTGGAGTACCCCAGTAGCTTTTCGATTTGAAAAGCTAGCTTGATCCACCGCCAAAACCAAAGCTTCCCACAGCTCCGGAAATACCCTGTTTGCCTAGAAAAGGCGAGAAACAATGAAAACATAGCTTAATTCTATGTTTTCTATAACCTCAAGTGAATTTCCATTAAATTCAAGAAAACTAACCGTTTGAAACTCACCAAAATCTCAGCACGTACGTATCTCCAAGTTTTATCCGCAAAACGAAGGAGATTGAGAGAGATTGGGAGAGATATAGAGAAAATTGGATAATTTTCTTTAAGGTTTCTTCAATGGCAGAATACTCAGCTCAGAAGAAGAGGAAGAACGATGGAATGGGTTGGTTCTGCCGCTTCAAAGGCTTATATGAGCCAAAATTGAACTTCCACATAATTACAGAAATGCCATTGGGCATTAAAAACTACTAAAA
>NZ_JBHIQZ010000202.1:0-501 GCF_042196865.1 Bartonella sp. AC130YNZD | reverse complement strand
CTGTGAAAACCCTGTGAAAAATTTTGAAAAGTCTGTGAAAGCCCAGAAAACCGCCTTTGAAGACCCTGTGAAAAAAATCACTCCAAAAGTTCAATCGACTCCAAAATCAGCCAAAAATGACCAAAAAAGCAAAAAAGATATGCGCCATATGGCGCGTTTCTATTTTTTGCAAATATAATTCTTTAAAAACAATTCGTTATTTAAGTTTCTTAATGTAAATAGAAACGCGCCTGTATTTTTCATTTTAGAGAGGCATTAAGCTATATCTTATGTAGTTTCTGGATGTGCATTTTCAGCCTCTATTTGACGCTTTAAATGCAATTTTAGAAGAGGTAAAATAAGCTCGACTTCTTCCGTGTCGTTGATGTCTTGAACAAGCTCTTGCAGTTTTCCATAAAGTTCCGCCGCGAGTTCCGCTATATCTTCAGGGGGGAGTTTTATATTTGCATCGCGATAGGTTGTATAAGCTATGCGACCAAGCTTTTTCATGAGACCAGCAGG
>NZ_JBHIQZ010000201.1:0-506 GCF_042196865.1 Bartonella sp. AC130YNZD | reverse complement strand
GTATAGGTAAAGGTTGCAATTCTCCTGCCGGTCTTTGGTGTTCAGCTTTA
The DNA here is from genome assembly GCF_042196865.1 of Bartonella sp. AC130YNZD. Taxonomy (NCBI): domain Bacteria; kingdom Pseudomonadati; phylum Pseudomonadota; class Alphaproteobacteria; order Hyphomicrobiales; family Bartonellaceae; genus Bartonella; species Bartonella sp. AC130YNZD. The sequence goes on along the minus strand of NZ_JBHIQZ010000201.1, from coordinate 456 downwards.
ATTTGTTGGCACACCACACACTTGGCAACAAATTCTGCCACTTCTCTTTTCATATTAGGCCACCAATAATGCTCCTTTAAATTCCTATACATTTTTGTACTTCCCGGGTGTAAGGCAAAGCGGGAACTGTGAGCCTCCTCTAAGATCTTTTCTTTCAACTTCTTATTAGAAGGGACACACATTCTGTCTTTGAATATTAACATTCCGTCTTCCCTAATTCTGAAATCCACATTTTCTCCTTCTTTATTCTTGGCTATTAACTCACTCAGTTGGACATCATCTTTTTGTGCCTATAAAATCTCTGGTACCAAACTAGGTTGTACTTGCATGAAAGCTAGAATTAACGATTGGGATCCTACGGTAAGTACCACTCTCATGGCCTTCAATTGTTCTAAAAGCAGAACTATGTAAGCCTTCATACAAGATAAAGAACTACCCTTCTTTCGATTAAAAGCA
>NZ_JBHIQZ010000200.1:0-508 GCF_042196865.1 Bartonella sp. AC130YNZD | reverse complement strand
CGCTGTACGCCTGATCTAGAGCTTAATACAGCAAGCGCCATTGAGAGCGGTAGAGTCTATTTCAATGTCGAATTCACCCCCACAACACCCGCAGAACATATCACGTTCCGTTCACGCATTGTGAATGATTACTTAGAGGAGATCTTTTAATGACCGTACCTGTTTTACCAAGAGTTTTGAAATATTTTAACATTTTTGTCGATGGTATTCCCTATCAGGCAAAATGTGAAAGTGTCACCCTACCAAATTTGAGTTTGGTCGTTGAAAGTTATCGCGGCGGTGGCATGGATAGTTCCATTGAGGTTGATCTTGGTCTTGAAACCCTCACGCTTAGCATGACCATTTCTGATTGCTCTCCAGAGTTAATGGCACTGTTAGGGCGCACGGATGTCAACATTTCATTGCGCAGTTCAATGCAAGCGCAAGGCACCCCCGCAGAAGGTGTTGTCATTACCATGAGAGGACTATGCAAAGGCTTTGAAATGGCAGAATGGCAACCGGGCAGCAA
>NZ_JBHIQZ010000199.1:0-508 GCF_042196865.1 Bartonella sp. AC130YNZD | reverse complement strand
ACCGGTTGCAGAAAAGAAGAAATCATTGCGAGAAAGTGAGCGCGCTTGTTTTAAAATGTCTAATGCTTCAGATGATAGGGGTACACGAAACTCTTTTGTTGTATCACGCTTTCCTTTCATATTTTCAGCAGGAATAGTCCATATATCATCCTCAACTTGATCTTTATGGATATGACATAAAGGAAAAGTACGAACGCCTGTCAGAATAAGCAAACGTAAAGCCAGTTGTGTCATTGTTGTTGTTTCGCAAAGTGTTTTATAAAAAGCGGGAATGTCTCTCCAATCCATAGCTGGAAAATTTTGCGTTTTATGGCGTTGTTTGCCTAAGAGCGCGCGTGCTTTTTCTGTTGCTTGTAAATCAATATTCAAACCTAATGCAGCCGCATGTTTAAGACAAAGATTAAGACGTATCAATGCTTTCTCTGCTGTTGCAGCTTTTGTATGCCAAATAGGGGCAAGGGTATCGCGTATCTCTGTTTGTGTAATCTCAGAAACGGGCAGACAGCCT
>NZ_JBHIQZ010000198.1:0-509 GCF_042196865.1 Bartonella sp. AC130YNZD | reverse complement strand
ATCTGTCTCCCCACCAATCTTGATAGGATCAGTTTCTTTATCCTGTTTAACTAGGCTATCACCTACAACCTTGGTAATTTCTTTGTGAATATTCGTGAATGAACTTCCTACTCCTGCTAACGCATCCGCAACATTATCATACTGCTTATCTTCAGAGTTACCATCATCCTTAATAGTTTTAACCTTGAAACTTGGAGCAGTCCATTCACCATCCTTATACTTAGCATCACCACCAAAATATTTCGCTGTATGCTCAGCAACCTTAGTAACATTTTTATTGGTGGTAAAAAGCTGTGAGCCATTAACCGCATCCGTTGAGCTTTCTGAAAGTTCACCAGTACTCACACCGGTAAGTGTCCGTTCCTTACCTTCATTGTTAAGAATACTTACTTCCGTACCGCCTGCTGCCTTACCTATGGTGATAACACCTGTTCCCCCCGCACGGAAACTACGACTTAACGTCACCTCTTCTTCTTGCTTAACAAGGATACTGTCTCTTACATCGACAA
>NZ_JBHIQZ010000197.1:0-516 GCF_042196865.1 Bartonella sp. AC130YNZD | reverse complement strand
TATATACATATCCGCCGATATGCATATCCGTATAAAATGAAAGCAGTGTAGTATTTCCGTGAATAAAGTAATCCCACCGCATATGAAATTAATCATACCTGACAATATAAAAGCTGCAGAGAGAACTATCTACCAGCTATACGTGCGAGTCCAAAAGGCAAGAACCTATAACATGAAAAATGCCTCTATAAGATACATAAATCGGAAAGCGGTAATTTGGTATAACCAAATTACTCTTTCAGCTCTCGATTTCTCAATCGATAGAAACCAAAAAGTGGTGATTAGTTTGGAAACTAATCACGCTTGCAACTCTTTGTTTTCAAGGCAAGAATAACAAGAAAAAAGGCTACTACAAGCTATACTTAGGCCATCTAAACTTCTCATTCTATAAGGCATATTTACGAATTAAAAATGGTTGAAGTTAGTGGCTAAGTAAAGCCTAAGTAAGGCCAAAAAGAAACCAATTCTAAATTAGTGTTACTAAGGCCAACCTATTAACAATTAAGGCTCACATTA
>NZ_JBHIQZ010000196.1:0-532 GCF_042196865.1 Bartonella sp. AC130YNZD | reverse complement strand
AAGAAGTAGCAGGCAGTGAAATCAATATTGCCAATAAAGATAACGGGGATCGGACGCTTTCTGGTGTAAAGGAAGCTTCGCATGACAATGAAGCTGTTAATAAAGGCCAACTTGATAAGGGTTTAAAAGATCTTTCGGAAAAACTTCAATCTGACGATTCAGCAGTTGTTCTTTATGATAAAGGTACAGATGAAGAAAACACCATTAATTATGAAAGTGTGACGTTGGGGAAAGGTAAAGATGCTAAGCCCGTTGCTCTTCATAATGTAGCTGTTGGCAACCTTACAAAGGATTCACGTGATGCCATTAATGGTGGACAAATTCATACCCTCTCTGAAGATGTTGCGAAGTTTTTAGGTGGTGGTACAGCTTTTACAAATGGTGCTTTCACGGGACCTACCTATAAATTATCTAAGGTTTCTAAAGACGGTAAGGAAGAAGAAGCTGACTTTACCGATGTTGGTACAGCTTTTGAAGGCATTGATACGAGTATCAAGAATGTGAACGCTCGTATTAAGGAAGTTTCACAAGG
>NZ_JBHIQZ010000195.1:0-534 GCF_042196865.1 Bartonella sp. AC130YNZD | reverse complement strand
TTAAAAGCGACCGAGAAGGCTGTTTATACAACACTTGTGTTGCTAATGAATGATAGGAAAGCGCCTCTTATAAATAATGCGTCTTATTTATCAAGTTGGTGTGGGTGTTCACTAAGAACGTTTCAAAAGACATTAGAGACTTTAATAAGCACTGGTCATATCACGCGTTTAGAGAATGGCAGCTTATGGCATAGGTCAGTAGCCTTTGATTATAGCATTAGCAAATTTTCAGAGAGAGCTTCGAAAGCCGCTTTAGCAAGGTGGAGTAAGAAAAGAGAGGAGGGAATACATGTCAACTAAGTTGCCATGGACAAGGTTTTTTGCAGATAAGTGGGCAATGGTTGTTGATTATTTGCCTGCTGTAGAGGGTAATATCTATATGCGATTACGGTTACGTATGTTGCGTACTGGTGAACCTCTTTTTTATAATATTAAAGTTTTATCTCATTACACTGGTTATTCAGTAAAGAAGTTTGAAGCGGCACTGAATGTTTTGCTTGAAGAAGGATATCTCATTCGTTTAGCAGATGGTCG
>NZ_JBHIQZ010000194.1:0-534 GCF_042196865.1 Bartonella sp. AC130YNZD | reverse complement strand
ATCTAAGATAATCTTCAAGATCTATTTGATTACTAATGTCCATTTCTAAAGGTTTTCTATTCTCATATACACCTTGAATGCCGGCTGCTTTCATGCGATTTTTTAAGTTCTTTCTAAGAGCTATTTTGTGGATTTTAGCACTACCTTTACAACCAAGGTTTGGGTTGAGACGGTATGATCTATTAATACCAATACGAGGACCTTCCAAAAGAAGATCCATAGCTATTAGTCTTTTTATGCTTCGATTAAAGTGATGTCTGGTAATACCAACTTTTTTAGCCAATTCCGTTTGATTGACAACTAATAGATTTTTGAAATCAAGACGAGAAGCTAGAATGAAAAACACCTTGAGATCATATCCGTTTAAATTACTTTTCGCTATTATAGCCATCGGATGTTGAGGCATTGCAATCCATTCCTTTTCAAATCCATTTTTATCTTTTAGGTACGACACAAACAACAAAACCTTCTCTATTTTACAATCTATTTGGTATATTTTTTTATCCACGTAGTTAAAAAATCAAATGTTTTTTT
>NZ_JBHIQZ010000193.1:0-538 GCF_042196865.1 Bartonella sp. AC130YNZD | reverse complement strand
GGCTATACTTACGAGACAATACCTACTGGTAGTAACATGTGGAAAGAATGGTGGAGAGTGGTCATGAATCCCATAAGCTCCCATACTTGCCTTGGAGATGCGAGTGATAAGTGTACATGGCGCTATGGCACATCTCATCGTGAACAAAAACCTTGAATTAAATAATGGAGTAAAAAATGAAACAAACTCTAAAGCTATTAGGTGCTGTAACTTTATTAGGTATTGCAGGATGTCAGTTTAATAAAACTCCTGGAGGGTATTTGAGCGCGTGGGAGAAAAATGGTGTTACTAATTTTACAGAGGTAGGAAAAGCCTTGTTAGAATGTGGCATGCCAACGCCTTATGATGTCGATCCAGAAAACAGAAAGCAGAGCATTAATGCAAAAGCAACAATTTATGCTTGCATGCTTCAATCAGGGTTTCGCTATAAAGATGAAGAGGTAGCAAGAGCGGGAGGGCCATGTTATACTTTTAGAGCCGAAAACCTTCCGATTTGTCGTCCAGGCGCTGTTGTTCCACAGCGCAGTGTCAAGAAGCG
>NZ_JBHIQZ010000192.1:0-539 GCF_042196865.1 Bartonella sp. AC130YNZD | reverse complement strand
CTGCCCCGCAACGAAGCCAACCCGCTGGGAAGTACCTTTTGAATTGATTTTATTGACTTTTTTATGAAAAAAACAAAGCATAAATGATGATCTTTTTTAAAATTGCAATAAGAATATGTAATGCCTAAACTCATAAGGATATGTAAGACATAGATAAAGCGTGAGAACATGATCTAGCCTTTTTTATTAGCAGCGTATTCTTGACGAGCAAGTTGTCTCTGTATGTTTTTGGTTAATCTTTCATTGGCATGTTGTGCAATAGCACTTGCAATTTCTGGCTTAGACATCACTTTAGCAATTGATGGTCCTTCTTGTTTTGCAATGGGGAATTGATCTCCATCCGCTCTTTGAAATACATTACCATTCAGCTTTTTTAATTCAACACGCTTTGGAAAACTGCCCCCCTTATAAAACCATGGGGTAAGCTTTCTTTTTTTCCAAACAGTGTGTAAGTTACGCCGCGTTTTGTTTCGTTTACTTTAAAAAATTTAAGAGGTATTGGTGTTCCAGAACCAATGATATCTGTCTCAAGAAACCTT
>NZ_JBHIQZ010000191.1:0-543 GCF_042196865.1 Bartonella sp. AC130YNZD | reverse complement strand
TACATACCATAACAAACGCCGTGAAATGGGGCTTGGTCCAGTCGCACAACTTTCTCTGAAAGAAGCGCGCGAACTTGCCAAGCATTATAGTGCTATTCTCAGAGAAGGCAATGACCCTATTGTCTTTCGAGAACAAACCGTTTTAAAACAGCAAAGCAACATATTCAGTGAGATTGCAATTGCGGCTTTTGAAAGTAAAAAAGCAGAGTTAAAAAATGAAGGCAAAAATGGGCGTTGGTTTTCTCCGCTGGAATTGCACGTTATTCCACACATAGGCAGCCTCTCTATAGAAAAATTAACGGCTAATATCATTCGCAATGTTCTTGCGCCCCTTTGGCATGAAAAAGCAGATACAGCACGAAAAGCGTTAAACCGTATTAACATTTGCTTGAAATATGCGGCGGCTCTTGGTTTGGAAGTTGATCTACAAGCTTGTATGAAAGCACGCGCCCTTTTGGGAAAGCCCCGTACTACACCAACAAATATTCCTGCTATGCCATGGCAAGAAGTTCCGGCATTTTATCAGAATTTAGATGATAAGAT
>NZ_JBHIQZ010000190.1:0-544 GCF_042196865.1 Bartonella sp. AC130YNZD | reverse complement strand
TTAACGGATGAAGAAAAGCAGCATTTGCAAGAAGGCTCTGATGGCAAAGTGCATGTATCCTTTAATGGCATCTTTACGCCACCAGAGGAAGCCGCTGTTTATGCAGAGCAACATGCGAAGGATAAAAATAATCCGCTTTATTTTGTTGTGTTCCCAGAAGCGGCAGACAGGGCTTTAGCAACAAGAATCAAGTTATGTAAATATGTGCAAGAACATATTGATGTCTATAATTTTTTATGTTCCAATAAAAAAATTAAGAATTAAAGAAAAAATCTCAAATCAAAAAATTAAGGTGGTCTAAAAGGTGGACCCAAAAAGGTGGACGAGCAATGTGTGAAAAGGTGGACGAGAAGGGAAATTAAGTGAGGGGGATTCATAGATTATCAGCATTGCTTGTCAAGTCTGCTTCTCAAGGTAAATACTGTGATGGAGCAGGGCTATGGTTGAATGTTCGAAAAGACAATACGCGCTCTTGGTTCTTTCGTTATACATACCATAACAAACGCCGTGAAATGGGGCTTGGTCCAGTCGCACAACTTTCTCT
>NZ_JBHIQZ010000189.1:0-549 GCF_042196865.1 Bartonella sp. AC130YNZD | reverse complement strand
CAAGACTTGTTAGTCCTCTCATTAAAAGCGGATCTGATCTCATGATTTTGGTGAGCGTTCCAGAGAGTTTGAGAGGCGGATAGCCTCTCATTAAAAAATAAAGTTTATAAATAAAAACTATTTTTATTTGCCAATCTCCTGAAATTACTTTATTGGTAAGCGAATGTTTTAATCGTATACGCAGCGATTAATAAGGGATTAAAAGCCTTAAAGTTTGAACATAAAAATTAGCCCACTTTGTGGGTTTCCCGGGATTCCGGGAGCTTTTGCTATGTCCAGGTGCTTTAAGCACTAAAAGCAAAAAGCTGATTCAAACTTCAGTACTTTTAACTCCCGGAATACCAATGCGAGGGCGCTCGCACCCGGTCGGGGGGAATTTAAAGTGCAAAAGAAAACTCCACATTTTAATGATATTTCTGTAGGCAAAAGAATTCGTCATAAACGCATTTCAATGGGAATTTCTCAGACAGAGTTAGGAAACAAATTAGGAGTAAGCTTCCAACAAATCCAAAAATATGAAAAAGGCTCAAATCGTGTAGGAGCTGGACG
>NZ_JBHIQZ010000188.1:0-550 GCF_042196865.1 Bartonella sp. AC130YNZD | reverse complement strand
CAAAAGTGTAAGGATTTTTGCCAATCTTTGTACCAACAAAGTCATTTTTATGATTTTCCAAGTTTACGTAATCCTGCTTTCCATCACTTAAGATATATAACGTATCTGCCATGTTTTGAGTATTATAAGCTGGTCCAAAGAAATTAATCGTTGTTTTCTTTGCTATACCATGAACACCATGCTTTTCTAAATCATGCGATCCATTGCCCGCTGTCATACTGCCACGGCTATGCGCATCAGTATGCAATCCTATATTGCCAAGGCTATACAACAGATTCTGGTACTTCTTCGTCGAATTGGTCAAAATACCCAACTTACCTTCTAGAGCATACTGATACCCTGCAATGAACAAATCTACCAAGAACGAATCGCTATGAGGGAACATCAGAAAATAGTGTGGATCATTCTTGTTATCAGCCAACTGAACCGCATTATGGGCTGCGTCATCTGGTGTTGTAAAAATACCATTGAGAAAAACATGAACCTTGCCATCAGAACCTTTTTGTAAATTCTGTTGTTCTTCAGGCGTTAAATAATGATATTGCGGCTG
>NZ_JBHIQZ010000187.1:0-554 GCF_042196865.1 Bartonella sp. AC130YNZD | reverse complement strand
ACATTGATGATTACAGGAGCAAATAGTGCTGCTGGATTGCGTTCTTCTCCTATTCGCTATTTGGTTTTGGATGAAGTCGATGCTTACCCATTGAATGTCGATAATGAAGGCGATCCTGTAACAATTGCTGAAAAACGAACCTCTGCTTTTATTCAACGTAAAATTTTTAAATTGTCCACGCCGACACACCGTGACACAAGCCGTATCGCCAAGGATTTTGTGCTAGGAGACCAGCGATATTACAATGTTCCTTGTGATGCGTGTGGTACGCTACAACCGATTGTTTGGTCACAAATCAAGTGGCCAAAAGGCGCCCCCGAAAAAGCTGTTTTTGTTTGTGCACATTGTGGTCATGAACATGCCGAACATCGTAAGTCCACCTTAATGGCAGAAGAAAACGGTGCTTGCTGGATCGCAACACAGGAGTCAAGTAAGCCTCGTCTGCGTTCTTACCATATTTCAGCGCTTTATTCGCCATGGCTGACTTGGGGCGATTGTGCGCGCGAATTTTTAAGAGCCAAAGAAGACCCTGCTCTTTTGCAAGTTTTTATTAA
>NZ_JBHIQZ010000186.1:0-556 GCF_042196865.1 Bartonella sp. AC130YNZD | reverse complement strand
TATATTTATGTTGGCTGCCACCTTTTTATACCCACACACATGTTCACTATGCTTACACTTACATGCGCACACACACACACACACAAACTACACGCACACATACCATACACATGCACACCCGAAATGCATACACATATAACAACGCTCCCATACACACGCAACACACATACACACATATGCCTAACACATGACACAACTATACATACACGTACGAGCCCCTAAATCTAGAGCCTCTTGACGTTCCAACTTAGTTTCAACAGTGTATTTCTCAGACTGAGAAAGCGAAACTGCTTGGTGTTGCATATTAAAACTCATTGAAGCCTATTCACTTCATTAGGCTGGATAAAAGGAATGAGCGAAGCTCCAATCAAAAAAAATTTGAAGGGAAAAATACTTCGAAGATGAGCCTGTTCCCATGCAATAGTCAGGAATTCTTGACGGTATCGAGCTGGAACAACCTGTTCTTCCTGAATGCCCTGATTCAACGCCAAAGAATTTCCTGCCGCTACCATATAGTATTCATCTCTACCTGGTGATAAATAAAGCATCCGTACCT
>NZ_JBHIQZ010000185.1:0-562 GCF_042196865.1 Bartonella sp. AC130YNZD | reverse complement strand
TCTCCCCCACATTTATATAAAGAAACCTCTAAACAAAACTGTTTAGCCCGTCAATGGTTAATACATCAATATCACCATAAATATAAAGGATAAATTTGCTCAACCATATCCCTTTGCATTCATAGAGTGAACCTTCAAAGAATGCCTTATCTATGAGTTTTGAGTATTTTGAGGGTTCCTTTTACCCCCCTTTATATATTTTTTTTCAATCGAAAAATAAAAGTCATTATATTTCAATATGTTAATGTTTTAAGTGAACAGCCTATATTACACACAACACGTAAATACAATTTTTAATATATATAAAGAGATTTTGAAGGTATTTTGAAGGTTTTAAGCACCTTCAAAATATCACTATAAAATGTTTCATAAAACTTATCAAAATACTCATTCTGATATTTTTATGTACATAGTTCATTTGTCTTGATGAATACGTGAAACGAACAGCAAATTTCACTATTTTGCTGATCTTATTCCATGTCATAGGCTGTGGATAAGCAGCCTTTAAAAACCCCTTTTGAAAAAAAATTCTGGTTTTGCAAGAATTTCACCTCAGCTGACA
>NZ_JBHIQZ010000184.1:0-564 GCF_042196865.1 Bartonella sp. AC130YNZD | reverse complement strand
TGGATAACCTGCTTCTGTTAAAAGCTGCTTGGCTTTTTCAAGATCAAGTTTAAAGGGTTGCCCTTCTTTTTCATCCAAAGCTCCAAGATTACCGATGGGAATAAAGCTTGCCCGTGGAATACCAACATCTTTAAGAAGAGTCTTTCCCAGAGTGTCATAATCGATCAAATAACGCATTGCCAAACGCACCTTTTCATTGGCAAAAATAGGATTTGTCGTATTGAACCCCCACATTATCACAGATGGAGCCAACACTTTTTCAATCTTAATATCTGTTGTTACTTGGAGATCTGTTATATCTTCAGGCATCAAATTACGTGCCACATCAATATCGTGTTTTTCCAACAACAAACGTTGTGTTCCAGGCTCAGCAATATGACGAATTAAGATCTGCTTCAATTTTGCTGGCTCTCCCCAATGATAGGAACTTGCACGCAACAAAATCGCCTCTCCAGAACGCCAGTTGACTAATTGATAAGGACCAACACAAGCAGCGTGACTTGCCAAATAGCGATTTCCCATATCACCATCTTGTTCGTGTTTCATAAGTGTCTCACGATCAAG
>NZ_JBHIQZ010000183.1:0-567 GCF_042196865.1 Bartonella sp. AC130YNZD | reverse complement strand
TCTCGCATTCTGCCCTTTATACGCAATGTTTTATATGGCAAAGGCAATGATGGTTTCTTACAACGCTTTCAAATGCTTGTCTTTCCCGATGAGACAAAAGATTGAAAATGGGTTGATAGACCGCCCAATCAAGAGGCATGGGAAACTTATGAAGGGGCATTTCGTTCTCTTTATGATAACCCCCTTGGTTCACCAGAACACCCTCTTGTGATGCGCTTTTCTGCTGAAGCTCAAGAGATCTTTCGTGAATGGATGCAAAAGATTTTTAAAGAAGCCAAAGAGAATAACCTTTCTGAAAGCTTACAATCGCATCTTTTGAAAATGCCTAAAACCATAGTAAGTCTTGCATTGATTTTTGAATTAACCGAAGGGGGGCGTTTTGAAATCAATAAAGATGCTCTTCAAACAGCCTTGCGATGGGAAAAATATTTGTTAAGTCATGTCAAAAGGCTCTATGCGGCGGCGGATAGCTTAGCAACAGAGGGGGCAAAATTGATTGTCGAGCGCTGTGATCATTTACCCGATGTCTTTACTTTACGTGATATTCATCAAAGAAGTTGGATCGGT
>NZ_JBHIQZ010000182.1:0-568 GCF_042196865.1 Bartonella sp. AC130YNZD | reverse complement strand
TAACAGTGATAAGAATTCCACAATAAAGACTGATAATAGTTCTGTAATAAATACTTTGACACCAAGACAACTTATTCCTGTTAGTGAAATGCAGCGAGACACGAAAGCTGATCAAGGTGTTGCGTTGGGTAATGGTGCAAGTGCGCCCTCTGTATCGTTTATTGCGATAGATTCCTCTACAAAGGCGATAGCAAAAAATGCTACCAGTTTGGGGGATGGTGCACAGGCAAAAGGTGTGAATAGTATAGCTATAGGCTATAAGGCGGAAGCTTTGGGTCAAAATAGTATCGCAATAGGTAGCCAATATGCTCCGGGTACAGGCATAACAACAGCGGTTAAGAATTTTTCAACAGTTGTGGGAGACTTTGCGACTGCTAGGGAAAAATATGCGACTGCTTTTGGTGCGGGTGCAGATGCATCGGAAGAACTTTCTATTTCTGTGGGATATAAAGCAACAGCACAAGCGAGAGGCGGCATTGCTCTAGGAAGCAATTCTGTAGCTAATAGGGCTGCAGGTGTTTCAGGATATACTTCTATGCTGCAGGGACCTGCAAAAAATGAGCTATCT
>NZ_JBHIQZ010000181.1:0-573 GCF_042196865.1 Bartonella sp. AC130YNZD | reverse complement strand
TAAAGCTCAAAAGGTGAAAAAGGTTTGGCAAAGAATTTCTCCATCTACTTCAACTAAAGATAAAGAAAAATGTCAAGTTTCTTTAACTGCTTTAAACACACTTCACTCAGATACTTGGTATTTTGATAGTGGGTGTTCTAGACATATGTGTGGAAACTTATATGCATTTTTTACATTAATAAAAGATAATGGTGGGATAGTAACTTTTGGAGATGGTAGTTCGAAACATGTCAAAGGAAAACGTATTGTAAAAATTCCCGGATTGCCACCTCTTGGAGATGTGAGATATGTCAAAGGCCTTAGAGCAAATTTAATTAGCATTTCTCAATTATGCAATTCCAATCACAAAGTTTTATTTGAAAAAGGTAAATGTATAGTTTTGGATGAACAAGGAAAATGTGTGGTTGAAGGAATTCGCACAATTGAAAATTGTTATGGAGTTAAACCCTCAAGTGAGCAAGTTTGTCTTTTTACATGTCTTAATGAGGTTGATTTATGGCATCAATGACTAGGGCATGTCAATTATAATGATTTGTCAAAGTTGTCGAAACATGAGCTTGTTAGAGGTTTGCC
>NZ_JBHIQZ010000180.1:0-576 GCF_042196865.1 Bartonella sp. AC130YNZD | reverse complement strand
ACAAGGCTATTAAGCTATAAGCAAGCCAAAAGCTAACACCAACCGAAAATCACATGCATTATACAAGCATCGGCCCGGGATTCCCGGGTCAAGGTTACAAAAATAATACAAGTTTGTTCGGGCCTCGCCCTTACACAACCAAAACAATGTTTATACAACATATACATACAACCTCAAAACATATGACAAGCCTAAGGGTAAAAGTAGCTCGCCAAGCCACTAGCAACCCTACAATGGAGTCATATACACAACTCCTCACGTTCCGGCCTGAGAAGGCCCTTCAACACCTGAAAGGGGGAGGTTGCAGGGTGAATTAACCAATCCAAATGAAATGAATGTCGTGAGGATATGAAAATGACCTAACAGGCATCATTTCTATATGCTCACACACAGTATGACAGTTTAGAAAAACATGCCAAAACCAACAGCCAAGCTGTTGTAGCCTACAAAATAGTTATGCAATTCATAACACATGCACACATGCACATAATCAACCCGGATTGTTTCAAGTCCACGTCATACATACTATATAAAGTGTCAATACGGGAAACAGGTTGTAATACTAGGCACGCGACC
>NZ_JBHIQZ010000179.1:0-581 GCF_042196865.1 Bartonella sp. AC130YNZD | reverse complement strand
GACTACACTGTGAAGTAAGCTATCTGAGGAATCCGGAGTCCGATGGATCGGACTAGGAGGCCGATCGATCGGCCTTCCAGGATTCTCCCTGCAATGCAAGGCTGTCAGCACCCAAACTTGTTCCGAATTTAATTTGCTCAACCTATATACTTCATCATGCAACTTTGCAGCAACATCCATCAGCAATGCAACAATCACATGGCTGCATTTTCTTCCAACTCATGCTGCATGCTTCCACATGCAAGCCTTAGCAATTTGCTGAATAATTCTTTTCAATCCTCTTCCATAATGGTATGGATACTTGTCTTCTTAATTCCACACAATTTTCCTATAGTGAAGACAAAAACAAAGAAGAACAAATATACAAAGACATGTATATATATATATGTGTGTGTTAGCATTATACAATTTATTCATGTATATATGAAACATAATTTAATCAAAGAGGTATACAAAAAGTTTCCCGAATTTTGCCATTAGCCAAGACAAAATCGGTACTTAAAAATTATGCACAAGGTAATTCACCCGACATAGATTTTTCGAGAAAAGATTTAAAAACCGAATTAAAAGATTTTTACAAA
>NZ_JBHIQZ010000178.1:0-581 GCF_042196865.1 Bartonella sp. AC130YNZD | reverse complement strand
ACGTTATGACGTTGAGACGTCTCTGCACGCAATTCATGCAACTGTTCGTTAAAGTCATTGTACGCTGCCGTTGCACAATCGGGTTCTTTAAGAATATTCTTGTACAGTTCATATTTTGCACGCGCCTTAATCAAATCAAACGCGTGCACAAACCATGGATGCTCCTCATCAACACTCTCTATCTCTGATAAACGCAATGGAGAGAGAATGAGTTGAATCTGATAGGCTCTATCCGGCGTGGGATAAAGATGTAATTTCCTATCAAAATAACTGTAACAAACCGGCGTTCCTTGCTGCTCTGATGATAACAAAGGCTCTAAAGAAACATGGTCCTTACACTCCAATGCAAACTTATGATGTTGATCAGAACTTAGATAAACGTTTTTGATTTTAACAGCTGTTTCAATAGGGCGGGTAGTGCTTGCATCATAAACACCTTGTCCCGCCCGTGTCTCAAACACCACATCACGGCTTTCGTTAAAGTAAAAGGTCTCTCGTTCACAAAAACGAATAGCTGCAAAAATGCTTTCTTGGATTTGATGAACATACTCATCGGCTATGTCATCAATCTCATCTTGAAT
>NZ_JBHIQZ010000177.1:0-583 GCF_042196865.1 Bartonella sp. AC130YNZD | reverse complement strand
TATACTTTACAGAAAACATAACCCATAGCATATCAAACCATTCAAATCAGCAATCAATTTACAATCTCATGAATGCTCTAGCATGCAAGAAACACTCAAAACAATTTAACATATATTTAGATTTCACATATAAAAGAACTGTGGCATTAGAGAAAAGTTTTCACTCACAAACTGGCGGTTATCACTCCGCTGCGCACGAGCTGGGAGATTCTGCTCCGGCTCGGTCACGGCTCCTGTACAACCACAGAAACTCGTGTCACCACGCTGAACAAACCATTAATCAGTATTCACAACCATTAAAAGTATGGTTTTCACTCAACCGCTCATATCCATCAAAATTCGCATAACTTTCTTATTCTTAGATTCACAACTCATATTCGACCTTCCTAGGTCTATTCATACTCATTAAACACTTTCCAGTTCATTAAACACTCAATTACTTGCTCCGCAAGCAATCGTGCTCACTTACTTGATTTTCTAAGAAATCACATATTTTTCATGACTTACACTTATTCAGGCTTTTAAACCGATCACTAGCCTCTATAGGCTTAATTCTTGCCTCTGGTTGCTTACCCGCCAAGCA
>NZ_JBHIQZ010000176.1:0-583 GCF_042196865.1 Bartonella sp. AC130YNZD | reverse complement strand
GGGGGTGCTCGTAGATATGCGGGGAACAAAACACCCCCATAAGGTTAAGCAGCTTTTGTTGAGAGTTGTTGTATCTCTCGTTCTATCTCTGCTAAAAAGGCTTGGACAGCTTGATTGATCTGTTCAATTTGTTGATCATCACGGAGAACACGCTTGACTTTCATGCGTAAGTGAAAGAATTCCCCCGTAAAACGTGGGTCATAACTTACGAAATCACACCATTTTCGTCCTGTACAAGCCATTTGGAATTGCATTTGTGCGTGATATTCTGGTTTGATTTCGTCACCTATACAAAAGCGCATATGTGTTACTGATCTCGGGCATTTGACTTCGATTAAACCGTCTTCTCCAATGAGACCATCGGGGCTAGCCCCCGCCATTTCTATTGTGGGGTGTTGGATAAAGCCGCACTTTGTTATATTGGCATCATGAATGAAGCCATATTCTCTCAAGGCATCATCTTCATGTTCGATACCCCATCTCATATCTTCAGTTTCATAATAAGGGCTTGTTTCGCCTGTTAAGCGCTCTGTTATGAGTTTGATTTTGTAGTCTTCATATTTGCTCGTAGGCAATCCTTTTG
>NZ_JBHIQZ010000175.1:0-593 GCF_042196865.1 Bartonella sp. AC130YNZD | reverse complement strand
GAGATTCACTTCTAGATTTTGGCAGGGCCTACAGAGAGCATTGGGTACCGATCTGAGGTTCAGTACAGCATTTCACCCACAGACAGACGGACAGTCCGAGCGTACTATTCAGATTCTAGAGGATATGCTCCGGGCTTGTGTTTTGGATTTTAAGGGAATGTGGGAGAAATATTTGCCTTTAGCCGAGTTTGCATATAATAACAGCTATCAGGCTAGTATAGGTATGGCACCATATGAGGCCTTATACGGACGACCTTGTCGATCTTCAGTCTGTTGGACCGAGGTTGGGGACACAGAATTGCTGGGTCCAGATATGGTACAGGAGACCACTGAAAAGATTAAGCTTATCAGGCAGAGGTTAGAGACAGCTTAGAGCCGTCGGATGAGTTATACTGTTGTAAGGCCTAGACCTGACAGAGGTGAGTCGGGCACATACGTGCTTCTACAGATATCTCCTCAGCGGGGAATTCAGCGGTTTGAGAAGCGTGGCAGGTTGTCACCAGATACGTTGATCCATATGTGCTAGTGGATCATGTTGACGAGGGTGCCTTGCTAGGCACTACTGTCGTGGTTTGCTGGTATATGTTCCTATG
>NZ_JBHIQZ010000174.1:0-594 GCF_042196865.1 Bartonella sp. AC130YNZD | reverse complement strand
GGATTGATCAATCGCTTGCTCTCGAATGCTTTCTGCAAAACTCGCCAATGAAAAAAAACACAAAAATACCGCAAAAACAAAAGTGAAAAAAAATCTATGCATTCATTGTGCCCTCAAAATGAGCAACAAAATGAACCATATCATCAGCGTCACAGAAAAAATCGCCAACCGCGTAACAATTTTTTAATTTTTTGATGAGAGTAATACTTATAACATCTGAGAAAAAAGCATAGACTGTACTGTGTACACCTACTTTATGAGTTGTGCAAACCATATCATTTCCCCCGCTTTTGAAGATTTTACAATGACACTGTTAAATGACAATCATACACTCTAATATGCTTCTTAATTTTAAGGTGTTGCATGTAATATAATCTTGAGCTTCAAGTAAAGACTGTTATTCATAGAATATACCAAATTTATTGGAACTGTTACATATTAGAGACAACAAAAAACACTCCATTATTATCGCTTGATAAGAAAAATAGCATGACAATCGCTTATTTACTAAAATAAGAAAAAAGAAAATGCGTAATGCTATAACTGATGAAGGATTAGCATATTTAAAAGCCGCTTATTCTAATGAAAAAATTA
>NZ_JBHIQZ010000173.1:0-601 GCF_042196865.1 Bartonella sp. AC130YNZD | reverse complement strand
AATTGATTGTCGAGCGCTGTGATCATTTACCCGATGTCTTTACTTTACGTGATATTCATCAAAGAAGTTGGATCGGTTTAACAGATAATAGAGCCGTTAAGCAAGCTTTAGAGCTCTTATGTCGTTCCAATCATATTCGTCAAATATCAGTGGAAAATAGCTCTCAAAGCGGTCGACCTACCATACGCTATGAATGGAATCCTTTCGTTAAAAACAACAGCATAAAACAATGAAGTCATTGTAATCTTTTGTTATTCTTAAAACCTTCAAAGATCTTATCGTACCAACAGAGGGTTTACGAATTATCTTTGAGGGTTTTTGTTTTATCATTTTTTAAAGAAGAAACATAAAGAGTCCTTTTAACCTTGTGTCAAAGATATCCAAAACACAACCTCTATAGGTTTTGACGGGGTTTTGAGTTTTGAGGGTTGCCCCTTTTAGATAAAAAAACGATAAAAAATAAAAACATTATTTTTCAATGTGTTAAGATTTTACATATCTTAAAAAAACAACCTCTATTGATAATGCAATCTATAAATTCAACTAATAATATACGTTTTGAGGGGGTTTTGACGGTTTTTACACCTTCAAAACCTATAAG
>NZ_JBHIQZ010000172.1:0-609 GCF_042196865.1 Bartonella sp. AC130YNZD | reverse complement strand
TATACGATCATACCGAGGAGCAGATGAAGATTACTCTTGAAAGTGCGAAAAAGTATACGAACGATCAAGTCAATAATGGTGTTAACGAGGCAAAATCCTATACCGATATGAAGTTTGACGCACTAAGTTATGATATTACGAATGTGCGCAAAGAGGCAAGGCAAGCAGCGGCGATTGGTTTGGCAGTATCTAACTTACGTTACTTCGATGACCCAGGATCTGTGAGTGTTTCATTTGGTGGCGGTTTTTGGCGTGGACAATCTGCTTTTGCTATTGGTGCAGGTTATACATCTGAAGATGGCAAGATTCGTTCTAATCTATCAGCAACCAGTGCTGGAGGTCAGTGGGGAGTAGGTGGTGGAATAACTCTGAAATTAAAATAACACCAGAGAATATGAAAAATTACAATTTAAGTGAAGTTTTGCCCTTGTCTGATGAGACAAGGGCAAAATTTTATATTATAGAGAAGTAATATTTTACAGAGAAAGCCTTAGAGTAGTATACTTATAAAGTCTCATAACAATGTATTCTATAATAAGAATCTTAGTGAGATTGATTTTAGTGAGAAGTGAAGCACTTTAACAAAAATTTTACAAACACAGAGTAATA
>NZ_JBHIQZ010000171.1:0-611 GCF_042196865.1 Bartonella sp. AC130YNZD | reverse complement strand
ATTGAAGATTTAACACCAAAAGCCATGGCTCTTGAAAGCTTACAACGTCATGACGGACTGTTTAGTCTTACAGAAGCTGCTAAAATACTCGAGATGCAACCAAAACAATTCATTCAATTCTTACAGCAAAAAGGGTGGATTTACAGACGTGCAGCGGGTGGAAATTTGCTTCCTTATCAAGACAAAATCCAAAAGAAACTTATGGATTGTCCAACCATCACACTTCAAACCGCAAGTGGAATAGAAAAAGTCATTCCTTGCGCAAAAATCACAGCAAAAGGAATTGGTGCGCTGTCTCAAGAGCTTAAAAGACAAAGCATGCATTAATTAAGGAATGCAATAATGAAAAAGAAATACGAATTTACTGATAAAATCGATATGATTTATTTGCGTCAATTTTCAAACTTTTTAATTGACAATATAATATCAGTATGTCTATTGTCGAATCAGGTGCTTGAAAAACACCTTGAATCGATAGCGGATAGATTGCCGAAACAATCTTTTCTCCGCACATTAAAGGCTTTGACTCATTGTATGTTACACGCATATAATGGCTTTGTCGGGTGTAGTTACGCTATACAATACCCTTTATGGGGAAAGCGTAACGACGG
>NZ_JBHIQZ010000170.1:0-614 GCF_042196865.1 Bartonella sp. AC130YNZD | reverse complement strand
TGGCTGACTTGGGGCGATTGTGCGCGCGAATTTTTAAGAGCCAAAGAAGACCCTGCTCTTTTGCAAGTTTTTATTAACACAGTGCTTGGAGAGCCATGGGAAGACAGAACAGGCGAAGTTGTTGACCCTGATAGCCTCTATGCAAAACGTGAAGATTATCCATTGGCACCAGAACAAGCCGTGTTGTTGACAGCTGGTATTGATGTGCAAAATGACCGTTTAGAACTTGAAGTGGTGGGATGGGGGCGTAGTGAAGAAAGTTGGCATATTGATTATCAAGTGATCCTTGGTGATCCCTCTTCTTTTGAAGTGTGGGACCAATTGGATGAATATCTTGCAAAACGCTGGCCGCATCCAGGCTATAAAGAAGGGATTAGGATAACAGCGGCTTGTATTGATACTGGTGGTGGACATACACAGGCAGTTTATAATTATGTGCGCCCGCGGGAGGGGCGGCGCATTTGGGGGATTAAAGGACAGGCGGGATGGCGTGCGGTATGGCCACGCCGACCAAGCAAAAACAATAAAGGACAGATCAATCTTTATATTGTTGGGGTTGACGCCGCGAAAGATATCATTACAGCACGGTTTAAAAAATCGGGTCCTGAAGCAAC
>NZ_JBHIQZ010000169.1:0-614 GCF_042196865.1 Bartonella sp. AC130YNZD | reverse complement strand
TGGCTGACTTGGGGCGATTGTGCGCGCGAATTTTTAAGAGCCAAAGAAGACCCTGCTCTTTTGCAAGTTTTTATTAATACAGTTCTTGGAGAGCCATGGGAGGACAGAACAGGCGAAGTTGTTGACCCTGATAGCCTCTATGCAAAACGCGAAGATTATCCATTGGTACCAGAACAAGCCGTGTTGTTGACAGCGGGTATTGATGTGCAAAATGACCGCTTAGAACTTGAAGTGGTGGGATGGGGACGCAGTGAAGAAAGTTGGCATATTGATTATCAAGTGATCCTTGGTGACCCCTCTTCTTTTGAAGTGTGGGACCAATTGGATGAATATCTTACAAGACGCTGGCCACATCCAGGTTACAAAGATGGCATCAAGATAACGGCGGCTTGTATTGATACCGGTGGTGGACACACACAAGCGGTTTATAATTACGTGCGCCCGCGTGAGGGACGACGTATCTGGGGAATTAAGGGACAAGCGGGATGGCGTGCAGTATGGCCGCGCCGACCAAGCAGAAACAATAAAGGACAGATTAATCTTTATATTGTTGGGGTTGACGCCGCGAAAGATATCATTACAGCACGGTTTAAAAAATCGGGTCCTGAAGCAAC
>NZ_JBHIQZ010000168.1:0-615 GCF_042196865.1 Bartonella sp. AC130YNZD | reverse complement strand
CATTGACGCCCCATAACCCATTCAAGAGCAGGCTTGCCATTGACGATATACTCATAAGCTTCAAGAGGGATATCTGTTATGGTAATATTGCTATTGTAAATAACTGTTGATTTATCCTTTTCGGCTTTGCCTTTCTCTTTACCTGCTTTTGCGAATTTCATTTCAGTCACATAATAAAACTTTTCGGGATTAGAGATCTCTGTCTGTTTTGGATTACCCTTTTTAAAGGTCACTGGATACGGCTCTACATCTTCATAATTCACATGCAAATGACCCAATTCACGCCCTGCTGTTACAAACTTCCAAAAATCATCAGCACTCTTTACACAAGGGATACGAGGTAATTCTTTGCATAAATTATCAGCATAACGAGAGCGATAATCTTCTGAATGAAGTAGACCGTAAACATAATAGAATAGATCATCTTTTGTTATGGTTTCATTAGGATAAGCCATTTTAAAATATGCTAGTCCTTCATCCGTAATGGCATCACGTCTCTGTAAACCAGATGTTGTGTTTTTCTCTGTAGAATTTGTAAATAAATGGGATTGTTTTTTGTTTTTATTCTTTGAAACTGTAGTGTCTTCGTAAATATAGCGTGGAAAGCATTGACCA
>NZ_JBHIQZ010000167.1:0-624 GCF_042196865.1 Bartonella sp. AC130YNZD | reverse complement strand
CGGTAGTAATCCTAGACGATTCGTAAAAGATGATGCAATAACAGAAATCGTAGCGCCGGTATCAAATAATACACGAGCGCAAGAAGATTGAATTAGAATTGTACCTCGTACGACTGACGGTCCAATATCAGAGGCTTGCTCATCGAGCGCATACAGACGTGTAGCATTTCCAGGGACATTTGATTTATTTCCCATTTGCGAATTACCCTGCTGCACCATTCTGGCCGTTCCAGGGCCTGACTGCCTCGCAGTAGGCGGCTGAACCGGTACACCCTGAATTCCCGAATTCTTATCCGGACAAAACCAATCAGTGTGACCCAACTGACCACACCTCCTACATCTCACATTTGGACAGTCCTTTATCATGTGCCCTTTCTGTCCACACTTATAGCATCCACCCTTGACTCCAGATGTTTGAGTCCCGACAGTATTCGACGATCGCTGTTGAGACTGCCCTTGCGAATTACTATTAGAGAATTTTCTCTTTTTGCCACGATAGTTGGAAGGTGTATAACTTCCAGACTGACCTGAAGCTTGAGATCCCCCGCCAGGTGTACTTGTTGATTTTCCCGGAGTAGAAACTTGTCTACCTTTCTGAACTTCCCTGAAGCGATTCGGCTCCAA
>NZ_JBHIQZ010000166.1:0-624 GCF_042196865.1 Bartonella sp. AC130YNZD | reverse complement strand
GAAAACCTTCCGATTTGTCGTCCAGGTGCTGTCATCCCACAGAGAAGTGTCAAGAGGCGCTTAAATAGCCCTTATTGTAAAAAACATTCAGAACAACTTGAATGCAAACCTTAAGTCATGCTTCAGCAGAGAAAGCCTTGAATTTACACCAAATAAAGCTCTGGGATAATAAGTTTGAGAAAGCCTTGTCCGTCCTTACATAACAAGGTTTTCTTTTTATGCCGCGTCGTTATAACGTTGCTGTTTCGCTTGCTCGATGACATTCAAAAGATCCGATTGTAACCAACGCGATAAAAAACCAAATTTTAAGGGTTTTGGTAAAGAGCCATTGGTAACATGGCGCCGGAATGTTGAGACACTCATATGAAGCAGTTTTGCACTTTCACGGTCAGTTAAAAGAATATCATTTTCTGTCATTCTAAAATCCTTTCACTATAAAAAATGGTAACAAATCATAACTATTTATTAACCACATTTTAGTTTATTTTTGAAGGTATTTTATTTATATAAAACAATATTTTATTATACAATTTCTGATGTGATACGTGATGAATCTTATTGAGAAAGAATGAGAGAAAAGAGAGCTAAAGTTATCCACAGATAATGGGGTTATTCACCCCATAT
>NZ_JBHIQZ010000165.1:0-632 GCF_042196865.1 Bartonella sp. AC130YNZD | reverse complement strand
AATACCGTCTTCTCATTGATAGCACCGAAAAAGACTTAAGCGAAAATGCCAATACCATGATTGAAGGGCAAGCGGTTCCGGTTTATCGAATTAATCTGTTTGATATGGAAAATAGTCAAATCGATTGGGGTATTTTTGATAAGACAGGCAACATTGTTCTTTACGAGCAAACGAAGAAAAAGCTTTTAGATCATCAGAAAGAAGCGCTCAAAGCAGTTTGTGAAGGTTTGAAAGAAGCAGACCGTGGCAAGCTGATTATGGCATGTGGAACGGGCAAGACTTTCACCAGTTTGAAGATAGCAGAAACCATAGCAGGTCAAGGCAAGCATGTGTTGTTTTTGGTCCCCTCTCTTGCCTTGATGTCACAAAGCATTCGTGAATGGACAGCCGATGCACAAGTGCCCTTGCGTTGCTTTGCGGTGTGTTCTGATAAGCAAATCGGCAAGCGGCGTAAAAACCAAGAAGATGATGGGGAGATATCGGCATCGGATTTAGCCCTCCCTGCTACCACAGATGCCTCTAGGCTTGTCGAGAAAGTAGGCAACTCTTCTCCCCATGCGATGAGTGTTATTTTTGCTACCTATCAATCAATACAAGTCATTGTTGATGCGCAAAAGGATCATGGTTTAGCA
>NZ_JBHIQZ010000164.1:0-639 GCF_042196865.1 Bartonella sp. AC130YNZD | reverse complement strand
ACCTTGCCATAAATTTTAGCACGACCATTAATAACAGCATAATTATAAACCTTGGCATAGCTATGAATACGGGCAGAGCCAGCAACAATGGCACGACCATAGACGCGTGCATAACTAAAAACCGTAGCATCATAAGAAACATGAGCATAATCATAAATATGAGCATCAGCAAGAACGCGGGCAGCACCACTCACATGAGCATACCCATAAACATTGCCATAAACATGAGCATTGCCATAGACACAAGCATGGTCATAAATTTTTGCGTATTGAGAGATGAAAG
This sequence comes from Bartonella sp. AC130YNZD, assembly GCF_042196865.1. Taxonomy (NCBI): domain Bacteria; kingdom Pseudomonadati; phylum Pseudomonadota; class Alphaproteobacteria; order Hyphomicrobiales; family Bartonellaceae; genus Bartonella; species Bartonella sp. AC130YNZD. The sequence goes on along the minus strand of NZ_JBHIQZ010000164.1, from coordinate 356 downwards.
CCTTGCCATAGATTTCACAATTCCCATAGACTTGACCACAAACTTGAGAAAAATGCCGTATTTTTGCATTTTCAGAAACGACGGCATAGCCATACACACAAGCATTATCATAAACCCAGCAATTGCCATCATGGGATAGATTAGCTTCCTTTTCAATAAAGCCCCCTAAATCCCCCGTCTTAACATCATCAAAATCTTTTAAAGCTTTAATGCGATAAAGATTTATAATATTTCGAGTAAGTGCATGTTTGATTTTTTTAATTTCACTGGTTAATTCGTATTTTTTGCACATAGAGATACCCTCACAATCTAATGTGATAAACGTTTTCTAAAATTTGAAATGGAAAATTGGATTG
>NZ_JBHIQZ010000163.1:0-645 GCF_042196865.1 Bartonella sp. AC130YNZD | reverse complement strand
GTTTCAGCGACCTCATAGGGAGCATCGGTTGTTTCTGCTAGCCAATCGCGTAAACTAGAGCGAAAACCATGCGGGCAAGCTTCAATTTTATTTTTTCTCATATACGCCGCCATCATCGTATGTGAAAGAGGACCACGACCGGTAAGTGAAAAGATGAAATCACTTTTAGAGATACAGCGGGCTTGTTCAATTACTTTTATTGCTTCAGATGATAGGGGGACGCGAAACTCTGTTGTGGCATCACGCTTGCCTTTCATATTTTCAGCAGGGATTGTCCAGATATCATCTTCAATCTGATCTTCACGAATATGACGCAAAGGGTTGGTACGAACGCCTGTCAGGATAAGCAGACGCAAAGCTAAATGTTTTATAGTTGTTGTTTTGCAGAGAAATTGGTAAAAAGCCGGCACATCTCTCCAATCCATGGCTGGTAAGCTTTGTTTTTTATGACGTTGTTTGCCTAAGAGAGCGCGTGCTTTTTCTACAGCTTGTAAATCAACATCTAACCCTAATGCAGCCGCATGTTTGAGACAAAGATTAAGACGCATTAGTGCTGTTCGAGCAGTTCCAGCTTTTGTATGCCAAATAGGGGCAAGGGTATCGCGTATCTCTGTTTGTGTAATCTCAGAAACGGGCAGACAGCCT
>NZ_JBHIQZ010000162.1:0-653 GCF_042196865.1 Bartonella sp. AC130YNZD | reverse complement strand
GTGAATTCGACATTGAAATAGACTCTACCGCTCTCAATGGCGCTTGCTGTATTAAGCTCTAGATCAGGCGTACAGCGCCCACCAAGAATAGCGCCTTGTGCTTTTAAATCACGCAAATAGGCATTGACGCTTTCGCTTACGTCATGCATGTAGGTCTTTTTGATATTGCGGTCGACAGCCCATAGATGTCCGCGCAAAATGGCATCATTGATCATATCCGCGGTGCGTACTACGGATAAGAAAGCAAATTTTGTATCGCTTGAGAGGGTGCGATTACCCCAGAGGCGATAGCCATTTTCGCGAATAATGGTTGTGATATTTTGTTCATTGAGAAGGTTGGCGCGGCTTGATCTGTCCCCAATGGAAAAATCAATAGGGCGCGCAGTTCCCACAATGCCATTGATCACTTTATTGGAAGGGGAATGCCAAAAACCATGGGTAAAATCTGTTTTGGCAATGACACCAGCAACCGCTGCACTTGCCGGTTGTTCTATGATTTTTCCATCACGATTTACCTTTACAAACGGGTCAATGAGAATGGCGCGTTTTGAATCAAAATCCTTTGCCGTACTAAGTGCTGCTTCATCTGTCGTGTTTGGTGCATCAAGCACCACAATAGCACGTAGACGCTCGGCAATGCCAATCAGTTCTGC
>NZ_JBHIQZ010000161.1:0-663 GCF_042196865.1 Bartonella sp. AC130YNZD | reverse complement strand
TCGTTAGACCGTGTCCAGATATGTTGAACACTGGATGACGATAGTTGATAAGCTTTCGCGAGCTCCGCCAAGGTCATGTTACGGCGGCGTAGCTCGGCTAAAATACTATGGCGATCCCATACTTGGATGCATGTTTGTGTGGTTGTCATAACTTTCGCTCCTGCTTCAAACGGATGCTCAAACCATCCGTTTTTTGTGGGGTTAATTGTAAAATATCTGCCCTCTATATCGGGCGGTAATTAGATGTATAATGCCAAATTCGGCTTTTGTAAATACCGAAAATGGATTTGGAGTGATTTTTTTGGCACGTCCTGAAAAAGAACCACAAACAGAACTGGCAAAACGCTTGCGTGAAATACGGCACACCCTTGGTTTTACAGAGCGCAAACAATTTGCTAAACATTTTGAAATCCCCGAAACGACTATGCGCAATTATGAAACGGGTTTGCAAGAACCCCCTGCATCTATAATGCGAATATATAAAGATCGCTGTGGAATATCCTTAGACTGGCTTGTCACTGGTGAAGGCGAAATGTTTACAGACATGGCAAAAGCGAAAGCAGCAGGTTTTAAAGCACCTACCATCCCTGCTGGTCTCATGAAAAAGCTTGGTCGCATAGCTTATACAACCTATCGCGATGCAAATATAAAACTCCCCCCTGA
>NZ_JBHIQZ010000160.1:0-670 GCF_042196865.1 Bartonella sp. AC130YNZD | reverse complement strand
ATAATATCACCCTATCAGAAAGCTATGATACCTCTAACGCAAAAGAAAAGCATGAAAAGTCTTTTGCTGGTGTGACAGGCTCTGTCAATGTGGGCATTCTTGGTACAGTAAAAGATGTAAAGGATGCAGCCAAACGTTTTGGTCATGGGGATACAAAACACAAAATCGGCAATGGTCTTATTGCTGGTCTAAAAGGCTATGATCTCTATAGTAAAGGCAAAGGTCTTTATAATGGGATGAAAGGTGGAAACCTTAAACAGTCTATTCGTGATATTGCTGATGTTTCTGCTAGCGTAACCGTGGGCTTTAAGACAGAGAAGGCAGAAGCCTCTGTTCAGACCTCTACAGCGGTAACAGATAGCATAGAAGCAGGACGCGCTGTTAATATGCAAGCCCACAAAGGTAGCATCCATGGTGTTGGAGCCGATATTATTGCCGGTACAAACCCGATGCAAAGCAATGATGAACAGAGCGGGAATATCACCATGGGAGCAGGTAAAGATATCATCTTTGAAAGTGCGCAAAATACGCAAAGCACAGAAAACCACACGCAAAGCGCTTCAATGAATGTTGGGTATAGTTATGGTACCGGTGGTACAGGGTGGATGGGGAATGCTTCTTTTGGTAAAGGCAAGGGTTCCAGTGAGGAGGTTCACCAGAAGAACAGCCA
>NZ_JBHIQZ010000159.1:0-677 GCF_042196865.1 Bartonella sp. AC130YNZD | reverse complement strand
CAATCTCTATGGACCAGCCTTTAATGTTTTAGTTGCATCCGGTCTGTTAGGGTATGTGAGTGATAGCAAACAAACCACTGTTGGTTTTGATGGTCATAGATACGACTTTGTCAGCAGAATTATTGGCGGCAATGGCTATACTTACGAGACAATACCTGCTGGTAGTAATTGGTGGAAAGAAACATGGAACATGTTCACAAATCCTTACAATCCCCATACTTGTCTTGGAGATGCGGGGCGTATGTGCAGCATACTTTACGGTTCATCTCATTTAGAACAAAAACCTTGAATTAAATCATGGAGGAAAAAATGAAACAAACTTTAAAATTATTAAGCGCTATAACTTTGTTAAGTATAGCTGGATGTCAGTTTAATAAAACTCCCCCAGGAGATGTGGCGGCGTGGAAAAAGCCAGGAGCAGGTTTTACAGAGGTAGGAAAAGCCTTGTTAGAATGCGGTCTGCCAAGCCTTATTAATGCTGATACAGAAAATAGAAAGCTCAGCTACAATGCAAATGCAACCATTGATGCTTGCATGCTCCAAGCGGGATTTCGCTATAAATATGATGTGGGAGGGGGGTGGTGTGGAAATCATAAAGCTGAAAACCTTCCGATTTGTCGTCCAGGTGCTGTCATCCCACAGAGAAGTGTCAAGAGGCGCTTAAATAGCCCTTATTG
>NZ_JBHIQZ010000158.1:0-678 GCF_042196865.1 Bartonella sp. AC130YNZD | reverse complement strand
ACAAATGAGACACGTGTATTTAATAATCAAACTCTTTATCGCATTAAAGCTTTAAGAGATTTTGGTGATGTTAAAGCTGGGTCTTTAGGCGGCTTTATTGAAAGTGAAAACAACCTCTCTCATGATGGCAATTGCTGGGTTTATGATAATGCTCTTGTTTTAAATCCTGCCCATATTTACGAAAATGCCAAGATTTTTAATAAGGCTATTATAATGGGCTTGGTTTATGGCAATGCTCATGTCTGTGATCACGCCCGCGTTTATGCAAATGCCCATGTTTATGACAATGCGCATCTTTCTTATAATGCTTGGGTTTATCATCAGGCGCGGGTTTATGGCAATGCAAAATTATCAGGAAGTGCACGTATTCATGGCAATGCCGAGGTTTATGATCATGCTTCTGTTAGTGGTGCTGCAAAGATTTATGGCAAGGTTTATGGTCGTGCTAGTGTGGGGTGCCATGCCAAGATTAAAGGCTGTGTTTATGGCAATGCAAAAATCTCTGGTTATTTCATGGTCATAGGTAATGTCTATGGCAATGCAAGGTTAAAAAGACATAGTGATCTTTATTGGGTTCCTAATGATTGTGAGGTTTATGAAAGCGATAACGTTGTAAAGGTTATTGCAAATAACGCTGCGTAAATAATGGCGCGGGGCGCGGCGGGGGCGCCTGCTTTC
>NZ_JBHIQZ010000157.1:0-686 GCF_042196865.1 Bartonella sp. AC130YNZD | reverse complement strand
TACCAACCTGTCATGCCCCGAATGCCCTTACACCCGGGGTCGTGAGTTAAAAGAAAGAGAAAGAGAAAGTAACCGAATAATACCAATTAAAACCTTTAAAAATTAATTTTCCTTAAAATTTTGAAATAAGTTAAATTTGTGAAATCGTTGTATGGTGACAAAATATTTATTTATGGAGGCATTTCTAAAATTAATTGAAGCATGGTGGCGACAACAAATAAAAAGAAGAAAGAGTACTAACGGCCTTTATGAAACAACCAAACATCCATTTTTATATATCACATGAGTTGATAGTACATCAGGGAAATAAAAGAACTGTACAATAAAAGTAAAACATTTTATAGCTACTGTACAACAAAAGAGTTCTAAAATAAAACTATACACATCTAACTGGAGTCTTCTAATACTCTTAGTCTGCCAGGCCAAAGCTCCCGCTAAGGCTGTACCTCATACTCGAAATGTAAATCAGGACCTGAAATCAAGTAATAAAAGAAAATCCAAAAAAAAAAGTCCTACGGTCAGTTTATCCACCAAAAGATTAAACTGAATCTAAGCATGTATGAAAACAAGTATGCCCGTGATTGGGTAGTTTATAAGCAAAAATCAAGTTTTCAAAAATCAACATTGTTCCTTTCATTTTCATGAAAACCAACTTTTCAGCTTTATTATTGTACGATAAAACCAGT
>NZ_JBHIQZ010000156.1:0-686 GCF_042196865.1 Bartonella sp. AC130YNZD | reverse complement strand
CATAATCGCGTAGATATGATCAATGATTTATCGGATGAAGGATTGGGATACTGGGACAAAATACGCGAATTCGCATATCTCAAAGAGCATCCTGAGGGTGAGGTTTTGCATGATGAAAATGGCAATGTCCTCTATGCAACAGATAAAAATGGAAAACCTATAAAAGACAGTTATGGAAGAAAAATACCTCTGTATCGTTATTTAACGCCTGAAGAAGAAAAACATTTACAAAAAGGTTCTGATGGCAAGGTTCATATGTTTTACAATGGTATTTTTACCTCACCAGATGATGCTGCGCGTTATACTGTCCAGTTTGCTGACAATGATCATGGTCCCCTTTATTTTACATACTTTCCAGAAGCTGAAGACTGGGAAGTGGAAGTAGGGATAGCGATTTTTCAGAAGTTTCTGGAAGGTAGATTTTTTTTTGGATTGACCAATTCAACCAAGAAATTCCAGGATACAATGTATCTTTATGGCAATACAGGATTGCATGATGATGCCCATAGTCGTGGTACCATAACAGCAGGAAATGGATCACATGATTTAGTAAAGCATGGTGTTCACGGTATAGCAAAGGAAACAACGGTTAATTTTTTTGGTCCAGCTTATAATACTCAAGACATGGCAGATACGTTATATATCTTAAGGGATGGCAAGCAAACCACTGTCGGCTTGGAAAACCA
>NZ_JBHIQZ010000155.1:0-697 GCF_042196865.1 Bartonella sp. AC130YNZD | reverse complement strand
GCAGAAGCGATCCCCTCTTGCAAATGATTGACAAAACGCACAACAAGAGAAATATCCATGATCGTCTCTTATCCTAACTGATGGCTTTCATATTCTTGTTGTTTCAGGCGTGCGAGTTCTTCTCGATAGGCAATCACATCCAGCCAATCCATCTGGTTAATCTCTGAAGGCACCCAGTGATAATAAAGGGCTAGTTCTGCCCCAAATTGTCTGGCAGAGAGGATTGGCGTTGCGTAAAAAAAGCAAAAAAAGCCTTCAATATTGCGACAATATCCATCACATCAACTCGATCAATCAATTCAATAGATTCATGTGACATATCAGCCAAAAGTGCTGTGATGCCTTCTGTTGCCTCACTTGTGAACAAAACTTGAGAAAGCTTCGTGATAAGCACATCATTGCTCAAAGTGGTTTTTTGCTCTCCAAACTCAGGAAGCAGCAGCTCTGTCAATTGTGGTCCAATGAGCACCGCTAATTGCTTGGCATGCTTAAAAGTGGGGCGATAAAAGGTCAGTTTCTTGCATAGAGATTCTTTGCCACCTTTATCTTGATAAAGAAATGGAACCTGCAATTCCACGTCAATGCTGGTTTGTAAACTTGTCATGATCAATTCCTATAAATTGAGAACCCTATCAATAATGAGAGCTTATAAGTTGAGAATAGAGCGGCGGCGAGAACCGATCTCTTGCCCATTGCG
>NZ_JBHIQZ010000153.1:0-709 GCF_042196865.1 Bartonella sp. AC130YNZD | reverse complement strand
TTGTCGATGTAAGAGACAGTATCCTTGTTAAGCAAGAAGAAGAGGTGACGTTAAGTCGTAGTTTCCGTGCGGGGGGATCGGGTGTTATCACCATAGGTAAGGCAGCAGGCGGTACTGAAATCAGTGTTTTAAACAAAGACGGTAAGGAACGGACAATCACCGGTGTGAGTGCTGGAACACTCTCAGAAAGCTCAACGGATGCGGTTAATGGCTCGCAGCTTTTTACAACCAATAAAAATGTTACTACAGTAACAAATGATTTGAAAACAGTAGCTGAGAATACATCAAAATATTTAGGCGGTAAGGCGGATGTTTTGAAGGGAACACAGCCAACTTATACAGTTAAGGGCAAGGACTATAATGATGTTGGTTCTGCTTTTGCTGGGGTTGATAGTTCTCTCACGGATATACAGAAAGAAGTTACTGAAAACATTGGTCAGAATGCGTTGATGTGGAGTGATGATGAGGGTGCGTTTGTGGCTCATCATGGAAAAAAAGAAGATGTGAAAAGCAACAGCAAGATTAAGTATCTTGCGAATGGAGACATTTCTAAAGACTCAAGTGATGCGGTTAATGGCTCACAGCTTTATTCCATGAATAAGACAATTGCGACATATTTTGGTGGTGGCGCTGGCTATGATGATGATGGAAACTGGACTGCTCCAAGTTTCAAGGTTAAGACTGTTAAGGAAGATGGCAAGGATGAAGA
>NZ_JBHIQZ010000152.1:0-719 GCF_042196865.1 Bartonella sp. AC130YNZD | reverse complement strand
GAAAGATTGTCATAAAAGGCGCCCAAGAACACTTGGATCAGCAAGCACAATCGTCATCAAGTGGCTTTTTGCATGAGAAATCGTCCGATACATCTCAATCGCATACCACAACGGTCTCCTCTATCCTTGGGGCGACGGGCAACATTATCACACAATCAGATAAAGAGACCACAATCACGGCTTCTCATCTGCTTTCCGGTCAAGATATCAATGTGAGCGGAGAAAATGTGATGATTGATGGCATGCAAGATCACCATAGCAGCCATTCAGAGGAGCATGAAACGGGTTTTGGTGTGGGATCAGGCAAGGGCTTTGTGTCGATATATGGCAGTGAGGGAAAGACAGAGAATGAAGAAAGTTTTGAACATCAAGGCTCTTTGCTCAATGGTAAAAATATCATCGTCACCGCCAAAAAAGAAGATGTGAACGTGGTGGGCTCTGATTTTATTGCAGAGGAAAATATTCATGTTTCGGCAGCCCGTGATGTCAATGTGCTTGTTGGTCATAATAGCCATAGGGCAAGCTCAAAGGAAGAACGGAAAGGCTTTGGGTTTCAGTTTGAAAAGAGCAACAGCGGTGCTTCCTTGGGGGTTGGAATTGCAAGCGCCAAAGATACGGGCGATCAATGGGAAACCACTTCCGCACAATCACACATCACGGCACGCCAAGATGTGCAGATTACTGCTGACAATGATGTGAATTTACAAGCAGCCATTGTT
>NZ_JBHIQZ010000151.1:0-724 GCF_042196865.1 Bartonella sp. AC130YNZD | reverse complement strand
CCGTTGAACAAGCCGTTCAAGTTTCTTTAACCGATGAACAATTCGCGGCTTTAGTCTCCTTTTGCTATAATGTAGGAACAACAGCTTTTTGCAATTCGACCCTATTAAAAAAACTCAATAGTGGCGATTATGAAGCAATCCCAACCGAATTACAGAAATGGACCAAAGCTGGTGGTAAACGCTTGCAAGGTCTTGTACACAGGCGTGCAGCAGAAGCAGGCTTATGGGCGAAAGGTGCTTTTGTTTCCTCTAACTACCAAACCGTAGAAACGCAAGCACCAACAGGGCTTTTCAAAGCCGAAGCCCTTGCACCAGTCATTGGCTCTTTTTCTGGGCTTGGTGGCTTATTAGCCGGCAATGGTCCAGTGCAATGGGCGCTCGCCACTATCATGGTTTTAGCTGCATGTGCTGGCATTTTCTTTGTTGCTAAACGTTTTCAGGAACACCGCCTATGATCTTATGGATGAAAAAAAATCTGCTGTTAACAGGCGCGGCTCTAGCCGCTTTTTTTATGGCTTTGGCAAAAGCTTTTACCCTTGGAAAAAAGGCAGAACAGCAAAAGCAAACAGAAAAAACCTTAAAGGCAGCAACAACACGGCTGGAGGTGGAAAATGAAGTTAATCAGAAAAGTGATACTGATGTGCGTGCTGCTCTCTCTCGTTGGTTGCGGGACAAATAAGTATGTCTCTTGTGTTGGTTGGTTGCCAATTTATTTAGAGAGGCA
>NZ_JBHIQZ010000150.1:0-737 GCF_042196865.1 Bartonella sp. AC130YNZD | reverse complement strand
CTCCTTCTGTCCCTGTCGAACCAAAGCCTTCTGAGTCCTCTGATCCTTTAGATCCTTCATCTAATCTCTCTATACCGCTTGATGTTCAGTCTCATCTCCAAATTAGAGCGGTTGTTCCACAGGTTCCAACTTATCTTCTTTTGCCAAATGCCTTATTTCATGCTGGTTTAGTGGATATGACCACGCAAAATAAGTCGTTTGAGACAATACGGAATGCTTTTCATTCCTCTTGGAAAGATGATAAAAAGACAGCCTTTTTTCTGCGTGCTTATGGGGGGAGCCATCATTATGCTTCCAATTTATCTGCTTTTGAATATGGCTATGGTGCTGAGCTCGATTATAATGCATTTCAAGCAGGTGTTTTGTTAAACGAGATTGAGAGTTTATATGGTCGTACATTCTTTGGAGTTTTAGGAAACTATGGAAACCTTTCTCTACACCCTCAGGATGTTGAACAAAGCAAAAAAAGCGCATTTGATAAATGGTCTGTTGGGGCTTATGGAAATTTGCAGCATGATACCGGTTTTTATATAGATGGGGTGGTATCGTATGGTCTTTTTAAGGGTGATGTTTTGACCCTTTCACGGGGCAAGGTTGTGGCGTTAAAGGGTAAACAGTTTAGCAGTTCTTTAACGAGTGGTAGAACGTTTGCAACAGGGTATAAAGGTGTTGTTTTTGATCCGCAGATTCAGGTTGTTTATCAGCATCTTCAGTTTAATCAGGCGCGTGATATTGAT
>NZ_JBHIQZ010000149.1:0-748 GCF_042196865.1 Bartonella sp. AC130YNZD | reverse complement strand
TTTGTCAGTTCAATTTACTGACACATAACTGACAAGTTTTAATCAATTCATATCATTGGTTATCTTTAAAGATTGTACTCTTGATATGAGTTGTGTTTTAAAGACATTAACCTATTGAAATATAATGTTTTTAGTTTTTACGCATTAAAAAAAATAATAGAGGGTCTAAAAAGAACTGACAAAACTGACAACACTGACACGGTCTATTAAAAGGGATTTTGCTAATCTCTATAATGATCAATCTCTTTTTAGATGTTTTCATAACAGTCTATAAATTACAATTATCCTATTTATCGTTTCTCTTATGAATATGAAAATGAAACATAATGCCATGGTTATAAAGCATATAACAGCTATAGAGAAGGTGTAAAAACAGCAAGGTTTTATAATCATAATGCAAATGAATGCATTAGTTATAAAAACAATTCCTATAAAAGGCTGTTAAGTTGCAAATGTGTTATAAACAAAATTCACAAAAAAAAATTAAATTCATTTGGTGAAAAAACTGATATGTTATAAAGCCAAAAAAAACGCACTATGAGAGTGTTTCTAAATATTATAAATGTATAATTCAAAAAACAGCGCAATCGTTTCTAAAGCCCATAATATAGCTTTAAAAGCATATAAATATAAAAGAAGCAATTAATAAGCATAAGATATTATCAATACACAACGTATTTAAAAAATACGAAAAAATATCAAAAAAGATAAAATATTATTTGACAATAAATACGTATTTTGTTATATA
>NZ_JBHIQZ010000148.1:0-750 GCF_042196865.1 Bartonella sp. AC130YNZD | reverse complement strand
GCTTGATCGAGTTGGCTCTTTAATTGGTCAAGCTGTTGTTTGCCTTGCTGAATTTGTTCTTGCAATTTGTTAAGTTGTTGTGTGCCTTGCTGGACTTGTTTCATTATTTGTCCAACAGCCGCGGGATCATATACCATGATAGCGAAGGCATTTGTTTTTAAGCCAAAAGAAATTGCGCAAAGAGCTGTTGCCAATAAAAGTTTTTTCATTGTTTTGACCTTTCTTGAAAAATAGGAAGCCATTTTTCTGGAGATTCACCAACTTCATCCATAATGGTCTCTAGGAGTTCAATGTTCTTGGTGGTGCCACTTAAAATGGCTATTTCATCATCAAAGCCGCGTAAACTCAGTTCTGCTACAACTGAACTTTGTCCTTGTTTGATGAGAAAACGCCGTGACTCACGGCTTAATTCTGATTGTATCAGGTTAAATTCTCTGTCCGATAATTTAAAACCTTCTACATAATCCCCATGATTGCCCTTTTGATTGGGAAAATAAATTTGTGTGGGGCATTGCTCTATAATGGTGTGCGCAATGGTCGAATTAATCGCATCTTTGGGAGATTGTGTCGCAAACAACATCAAACCATTTTGTTTACGAATAGTTTTCAGCCTGTCTTGCGCAAAGGCTTTAAAGGAATCATCCTCTAAGGCTTTCCAAAACTCATCAATGACAATGATAATACGACGTCCATCAATTAGAGACAAAATCCTATGAAAAAGATACATCATCAATGGTGGACGAATTTCAT
>NZ_JBHIQZ010000147.1:0-755 GCF_042196865.1 Bartonella sp. AC130YNZD | reverse complement strand
GCAAATCTATTTTTGTTAGCAAGAGCCCTTAAATCCTTTCTTCTGAAATATATGGCACGTCCGCAACGAATAGGGGGATGCCCTTGCATGAGAATGATCTGTTCGTCTTTTCGCATTTCTTGGGTAATTTCGTGAGGATAAATTAAAGGTCTCTGCTGGAAATTGAGACTCTCTGTCCCTTTTGCTCCTGATGTTCCTAGAGATTTGCTTGATCCTTTCACTTCAACAGTCATTTTACCACATGCCTTTGATATATTTTCAGCCGTTTTAATATCTTTAATAGCGGCATAACTTACAAAAGCACAGCTTTCAAACCATGCCATAGCACCTGATGAACCGAAGTGACGTTCAATTTGTCCTACAGATTGGTAAAAGAGCATGAGAGATATTCCATATTTACGCCCACGGTCACGTGCTTCTTCTAAGATGTTCATATATCCTAAAAGATCAATCTCATCTAAAACAAAGAGGACTCTTTTTTCATAGTTTCCATTAGCGGCTTCCATAGCTTTGAGAAAAGAACCAACAAGAATACGTCCCACACCAGGGTAAGATTTTAGAATTTTTGATGGAATATTCAAAAAGATATCAATATTTCCTTTTGTGATATCAGTTGTTTTAAAGTCTTTACCACTTATAAGGTTGGCATAATTATCAAGGGAAAGCCATTGGGTATCTTTAGAAGCAGTAGCATAAACACCAGAGAAAGTTTGCGGTGCCATATTGGTAAAGACCCCAAGAGTTTCACGAATGAA
>NZ_JBHIQZ010000146.1:0-768 GCF_042196865.1 Bartonella sp. AC130YNZD | reverse complement strand
GTGAATGAAGTTTCCGACACCTAAGGCACGGTCTCTGAGCATACTGTCTAGTTTCCTTATCAGTTTTAGCACCTTCATTACTATTGGAATTAGGGAATGTATCATGACTAAATAGTCCTACTTAATGCTTCTGGGAGGTCCCAAACATACAGTAGTGTGAGAAGTGTGTGAGATATACCAAATAAAAAATTTTGATATGCGGAAATAATAAACACACACACATAAAAATAAACCGACAAACAATCTCCAAATTAAATCTACTTACTCATGCAACAAGATAAACAATGGATGCAAGAATAAGTAAGTAAATGCGGAAAATAAAGGAGACGAGGTTTAGGAAAATTTTCACCGTCCCGGACGGCTACCTAAAAACCTAAAACGGTTATTCAATTATGTAGAGTAGGTAACGTACACTTGATTACAAGAAACTCCGTCTTCTTATAACTCAAACTAGCTACCCCGCTAGAACCCACGACCTCTACCCGAAAAACCGCACCCCTTGAATCCGTGTGGGTGACACTAAGACCACTCCTTTGACTCCGTGTGAGTGAACACTGTTTTGGAAATAAACTCTCGACCTAAATCATGTACAACACTTTAAAGGGAAAGCCGACTTAAGAATTAAACACTCGGTTTAATCTCAAGTATGTGAGGCTATGCTCTTGATAGTTCAATAATTAAACACTTGGTTTAATATTGATCTATGAGCAAATACAACAATAATTACCTCAATTCGGAATTACAACACTTAGACATAAAACTCTAAAG
>NZ_JBHIQZ010000145.1:0-782 GCF_042196865.1 Bartonella sp. AC130YNZD | reverse complement strand
AAGCTCTCTTCATTTTCTGTCTTTCCCTCACTCCCGTATATCGACACAAAGCCCTTGCCTGATCCCACACCAAAACCCGTTTCATGGGTCTCTGAATGGCTTTTATGGTGATCTTGCATGCCATCAATCGTCACACTTTCTCCGCTCACATTGATATCCTGACCGGAAAGCAGATGAGAAGCAGTGATTGTGGTCTCTTTATCTGATTGTGTGATAATGTTGCCCGTCGCCCCCAAATTGGTCAGCACATTGGCGTGGATATCGGTATTTCCCCCCGCTTCTATAGTGCTATAATGGTTATCAATGGTATCAGCGTTAATGATGAGATTGCCACTAGATTGTATCATTCCTTGACGAGTAGGCGAAAATTCTTGCGTGACAGTTTTCTGTATCATGTGAGATAAATTATTCCATCGGTACCCTTGAAAAAAAAGCGATCTTTCACTCTCTTCATTCCAAGTAAATGCCTTGTATACTATCCCATCTTCTAAAGTTATCTTACCATAAGTTGCCTCTTTGTTGAGCAAAGAATTTTTAAAGTGAAAATCACATATGTTTCCTGAACATTCAACTTCCTCATAGGAAACGGCCCACATTTTTACCCTCAACTCATTTGCTACACTTGTTGTATGATACAAAATCGCATTTTCAATTGAATCAAAGCATTCTGGTTTTTGGAATGCGATGGTGACTTCTTCCGTTTTTTCCGTGATGATCAACAAATTGAACAGATCAATCAAGCTGTCCAAGCCTTTTTAGCAGAGATAGAACGAGAGATACAA
>NZ_JBHIQZ010000144.1:0-785 GCF_042196865.1 Bartonella sp. AC130YNZD | reverse complement strand
ATTATGCTATTGAGGATGTTCGAAAAGAGGCAAGACAAGCTGCTGCTATTGGTCTAGCGGTGTCCAACTTACGTTACAATGATGCACCAGGAAAGTTAAGTGTTGCACTTGGTAGTGGTATATGGCTCAATCAGTCCGCATTTGCTATTGGTGCTGGTTATACATCTGAAGATGGAAATATTCGCTCGAATGTATCTGTGACAACTGCCGGAGGGCGCTGGGGTGTAGGTGTAGGATTAAGCTTAACTCTAAATTAATAAAATTCACTACGATTATTTTCAAAAACGCTCCTGTCTATACAAGACAGGGGCGAGAAGAGTTACACGATTAAAAGAACGGCTCCCACAAATAACAATGCCAGCATTAATGTTGAAAATAAAAAAAGAGAAAGTGTCTGAAGAGTGGTGTGTTTTACGCAAATTTGACAGAAGTCGTGGAGGGGGTAGTTCGTTGTTTCATAACAGTAAGCAGCGGATTAAGACAGTTTTTGATGATGAGAAAAAATATTTAGATAAATATTCTTCTGAATTCAAGGATAATGCGATGAGTAATGGTGTTAACGAATCGAAATCCTACACCGATATGAAATTTGAAACGTTTAGTTATGCCATTGAAGATGTTCGGAAAAAAGCAAGACAAGCAGCTGCTGTTGGTTTAGCAGTGTCCAATCTACGTTACTTCGACGAACCAGGATCTTTGAGTGTCTCATTTGGTAGCGGCGCATGGCGTGGACAATCCGCATTTGCTCTTGGAGCTGGTTATACATCTGAAAATGGAAAAATCCG
>NZ_JBHIQZ010000143.1:0-795 GCF_042196865.1 Bartonella sp. AC130YNZD | reverse complement strand
GCACAATTGCCTGGCAATTATGCTTATCGCACCCGCTCTGGTGCAATAACAAGCCGCAATTATGCAGCGCTTTCTCCTTTTCATTCTTTTCCGGTTGGAAAAATAGATGGCAATGTGTGGGGACCAGCGGTCGCACTAATGAAGACCTCTGCTGGTTCACCATTTTATTTTAACTTTCACTTTGGAGATTTAGGCAATACGTTTGTTTGTGGTCCCTCTGGTTCTGGGAAAACGGTTATTGTTAATTTTCTTTTAGCACAACTTCAAAAGCATGATCCCAATATGGTCTTTTTTGATAAAGATCGCGGAGCAGAACTTTTTGTCAGAGCGGGTGGCGGCACTTATATGCCCTTGAAGAATGGTAAACCGACAGGCATAGCACCGCTAAAAGGCTTAGACTATAACAATCCAGCAGATAGAGTTTTTTTACGCCAATGGATTATCAAGCTTGTTTCGTCTGAAGATCAAAAGATCAGTGAATCAGAAAGACAAGACATCACAGCGGCTGTTGACCAGCTTGCCTTGTTGCCAAAAGAACAACGGACGATCTCCGCCTTACAAATGTTTTTTGACACCACGCACAGGGAGGGGATATCGGGTCGTTTAGAAAGATGGTGTAAAGGCAATGCCTTAGGGTGGGTTTTTGACAATCCTGATGATGACATTGGCATTGATGCAAAATTTATTGGCTATGACATGACGGATTTTTTAGACAATAATGAAATTCGTCCACCATTGATGATGTATCTTTTTCATAGGATTTTGTCTCTAATTGATGGACGTCGTATTATCATT
>NZ_JBHIQZ010000142.1:0-814 GCF_042196865.1 Bartonella sp. AC130YNZD | reverse complement strand
ACCGTGTAAGATTTACTATCATGATATTGGAGATAATCTTTCCACCGAAAAAAAACTTGAGAGGCTTCAATACTTTGGTAGTGTTGGTGGTATTACACGTGAAGACGGTTGGCAAATAATTACACCAGACAACTACGGTGATTGGATCAATCAACGTGATGACAGTTTCAAGACATTCCTAGCTCTAGGTGTTAAAAAAGGGCATGTTAAAAAGCTATTTGAAACTTACGGTATTTTGACATACAATGTGAGATGTAATATCAAAAAACACAATAAAGTCAATAGTTTGTTTGTAATTATTTTATATAAATCCACTCAAGAATCCATCTTTTTATACGTGATTCATTTGATCATTTTTTATAGAAGATTGGCATGTATGAATAGACCATAAAAAGCAAATCATGATGCAAATATTATAACGCATGTAAATGTTCAAAAGAAATGAAAAGCCGATATCACTCATAACAGTTTATAAGTTTTATGATACGTTTTTATCATAGCACAAATCACATTGTTTAAAATTTAGTTGTTTGAAATTATCGATTATACGTTTAAAGAATGGTATGAGTTTTGCTCTTTTTTGAGCGAAACCTTAAAAAGGAATACCCCTTTGAAACTGTCATAAGCTTATAGGTTTAATTTATAAAGATTGCATAAAAGGATTTAAAGACAAGATCGATTTTAAAACCACGGTATTTTTTACCGAGGTAGGAAATAAAGGTAATGAAATTCAAAACGCTATATCTTATGAAATGAAAAGCCTTTTAATGAATAGATTGCAGGCTAGTCTTTAAGAATGGAACTATTCGCTTCC
>NZ_JBHIQZ010000141.1:0-820 GCF_042196865.1 Bartonella sp. AC130YNZD | reverse complement strand
AACCCGACATAAATCAAGTCCACATTAATACATGACGTATACAAGTGTCAAACTGACTGGGGACCACGTCGAGCAAAATCAAGATACACAACCGCTCTAAACAGCCTGTCCTAAGGTTTTCATATTGAAAATGAACCGGCTTCGTTCCCGGGGGACTGCCCCAGTCGGATGACGTACACCCATCCCTGCGCAGGTTTATGGACCATCGGCCCGCAGGCTCCCGACCACCAAAGTCTATGGCACTCAGCCACAACCCGTATCATACACTATTCCCACCAAAAATAAATATACAAGATCTGAAGATCGATGTCAGTCCACGTATGCGTCAAATAGTCCAAACGGACCTCCGGGTAATTTTTCTGAATTTGGGCCAGCAGGTCCAAAATTCGTAGAAAACCATGCCAACAAATCAAATGATATTAAACATGTGTATAATATGCTAAACCATGCTTTTAAGCCACAATGTTGGGCTAATAAGCCCACAATTCAGAAAACCATGTCCAAAACCAAAAACAATATTAAACATAAGTTTAATATGCTCAAACATGCTTTTATATAAGTTTAAAAGCTTCCCGTTCGGTAAAAACTGAAAAATGCAATTTTTTCGAAAACAGCCAAACGGTTGGCCCAAAAGTTCACAATCATATCTATAAGACATAAACTAAATTTAGATAGGCTAAAACCCCTACCTGGAATACCCAAATAGCTTCCCGAATTGAAAAACTGGATATCTCCAAATTCAAAACCGAAGCTAGCCGGAGCTCCGTAAAAGCCCTATTTGCCTATAAAAGGCAATGAATGATAGAAACATAGATTAATT
>NZ_JBHIQZ010000140.1:0-828 GCF_042196865.1 Bartonella sp. AC130YNZD | reverse complement strand
ATATGTTGAACACTGGATGACGATAGTTGATAAGCTTTCGCGAGCTCCGCCAAGGTCATATTACGGCGGCGTAGCTCAGCTAAAATACTATGGCGATCCCAAACTTGTGTGGTTGTCATAAACTTCGCTCCTGCTTTAAACGGATGCTCCCACATCCGTTTTTTGTGGGGTTAAATGTATAATAAACGCCCTTCGTATCGGGCTCTAATATGAGGTATATCTACAAATGGGATATTAGTCAACCCCATTTGTAAACATTTATAATATGAGACGACAAAAAAATGAGCCCAAAACTGCATTAGCAAAACGACTCACAGAAGTTAGAAAGCTTGTGGGCTTATCTCGTGATATATTTTCACTTAAAATTGGTATCAGTATTCAAGGGCTTGGAAATTACGAACGTGGTGATAGAACTCCAGATGCAACGGTTTTATCAGCATATAAAGAAAAATTTGGAGTAAACCTGAATTGGCTTTTGACCGGTGAAGATGCAATGTTTATAGACATGATGATGGCTCGGTCTTTCAATATCTCTCCACCTACCATTCCTGCTGGTCTCATGAAAAAACTCGGTCGCATAGCTTATACAACCTATCGTGATGCTAAAATAAAACTCCCCCCTGAAGATATAGCGGAACTCGCGGCGGAACTTTATAGAAAACTGCAAGAGCTTGTTCAAGACATCAACGATAACGAAGAAGTAGAAGCAACTTTCCCTCTTCTAAAATTGCATTTAAAGCGTCAAATAGAGGCTGAAAGAGTACATCTAGAAGCTACACAAGATACGGCTTAATGCCTCTCTAAGATGAATGGGGGAAGCTCTTTTTA
>NZ_JBHIQZ010000139.1:0-830 GCF_042196865.1 Bartonella sp. AC130YNZD | reverse complement strand
CAGAAATAGTCAATTTTCGTATGGCAACTTCTGAAAGCTATACGGATAAAAATACTCATCAAAAAGTAGAGAAAACTGAATGGCACTCCGTGGTGATTTTTAATCCACATTTGGCAAAAATTGCACTTCAATACCTCAACAAAGGTTCAAAGGTTTACGTAGAAGGCAAATTACAGACACGCAAATGGCAAGATAAAAATGGGCATGACCGTTACACAACAGAGATTATTTTACCACAATTCAAAGGCGAGTTGTATTTGCTTGATGCAAAGAAAGATCAATCTGCCCCTTCTTCCGTTACTTCTCAAAGTTATGCTATCGCTTCAGGTGCTCAAGATTATAGAACCGCTCTTAACGATAGCGTCCCATTCTGATTGAAAAAATATGTCAAAAAGAAAAAAACGTGCAAAACGTGGTCGTCCTCGGATTAAAGGATGTATCAGAGAACCAAATGGTCGTATCTCGCGAGCAAAAATACCGCGTGAACCGATTGATAAATTGGCAATTGAAATGCGTGCCAAGCGATTTGGTTTGACCATAGAAGATGCTAAAAATCCGCTTTCCGCTACTTATATCGGACGGCTTTATCTGCAAGGTGTGATTAATCAAGATCAGTATGATGCTGCACAAAAATATTTTGAAGTGAAAAACAATTACCTATGTGCAAAAGCCTTACCAAATGCAATTTATGATGAAATGCCTACAACTTCTGATAACGGAGCAAGAGAGAAATGGGTACAGAAGGCAACAGAACATCTTTTAGCTGTAAAAGATGTTGTTCAAGAAGCTCAATGTTTACACCGTCAATATAACCTTCATGCCGCATTACA
>NZ_JBHIQZ010000138.1:0-834 GCF_042196865.1 Bartonella sp. AC130YNZD | reverse complement strand
ATTAGATGCCATGTATATAGTATCAATGATAGTTATATCCCTCTTAACTATAGCGTTTTGTTTGCCTGCCGCCTTTTAATTTTCATTAATAGTTTGCGGATCATATGCAATTACACGCTTTTGCAAAAAAATCGAGAGTGAGAAATTTTTCCAGATTGATGAGCTAAATATTAAGCTCGTGACGGGCTGCTGTTGCCAAAAAAGCAGATCTTGTTAAACCTCTTTCTTGTGCACAATTATCAATTGCACGTAAAAGCCCTCGTTCAATTGATATATTTGTGCGTATGACTTCTGAATCATTTTCAATAAAAGGAACTTGTATTAAAAAAGCTCCTTCTGACAAAGCTGTTTTGACAGATTCCCGTTGTATGACTTCTTCAAATTTTGAAGGAATAGGCACTCTATCTACATCTTCACAATAAAGTTGGAGTGCTTCTGTTGCATTTGCTATTAAATTTTCTTCCTCATCATCAGCAGAAAAAAGTCCCTCAAAATCAGGAAACTGAACACCAAAAGCAGAGTCTTCATCTTTATGAACAAGAGCAAAAAATCTTTTCATTTTTCTTCTCCTTCTTTTAACCAGCCTGCTTGTTGTGCGATAGAACGTGCTGTACCAATCGGAAGATTTTTTTAGGATGTGGAACGATAACAACCTTATCATCTTTTTTTAATTTATGATGAGAACCTTTTACTTTGATAAGTTCAAAGCCATCACGCTTTAATTTTGTAATGATTTTTCGGCTATCTTGTTCCATTACCTAAACTCATAATGTGTAAATATATACACATTTTAATGATTTTTCATCTGATGTCAATTCTTTTTTAACGGCTAAA
>NZ_JBHIQZ010000137.1:0-843 GCF_042196865.1 Bartonella sp. AC130YNZD | reverse complement strand
GGTAAATCACGCCTTGCTGCGTGGTCAAAAGCTTATGGCAATGCTCATGTTTTTGATAAAGCTATAGTTTATGATGGAAGCAATATTTATGACAATGCCAAGGTTTCTGGCTCGGCGCGTGTCGGTCCCTTTGCAAAAATTCATGATAATGCTCATGTGAGTGGCAAGGCACAAATTTGCCAATTTACAACGATTTATGGCAATGCGGTGCTTAAAGAAAATAAGAAATTTTCTGAAGATGTCTGTGGTGCTGATCAGGCTATAAATAACGCTGCGTAAATAACGCGCGGGCGGTGCGGGGCGCCCCCTTTAAAAATCTCATTCTAAAATTTAATCTTCTATAAAGGAATAGTGTTATGCAAAAAAAAGTTTGCACTGACAAATGAGACACGTGTATTTAATAATCAAACTCTTTATCGCATTCGTGCTTTAAGGGATTTCGATGATGTCAAAGCTGGCGACCTCGGTGATTTTATTGAAAGTGAAAACAATCTCTCTCATGATGGCAATTGCTGGGTCTATGATAACGCTACCGTTTTTTGGGACGCTGTCGTTTCTGACAATGCAAAAATACATGATAATGCTTGTATTAATAGAAATGCTAAAGTTTATGGCAATGCCGTTGTTAATGATGATGCATGGGTTTTCAGTGCAAATGCTCATGTTTATGGCAATCAAAAAATTTATGATGATATTGGGAATAATAACAAAACCATAAATGAAGCTGTTTAAATAAAGCTTGTGCGTGGCGGGGGCGCCTGCTTTCCAATCCAATTTTCCATTTCAAATTTTAGAAAACGTTTATCACATTAGATTGTGAGGGTATCTCTATGTGCAAAAAAT
>NZ_JBHIQZ010000136.1:0-848 GCF_042196865.1 Bartonella sp. AC130YNZD | reverse complement strand
ATGTTACACGCATATAATGGCTTTGTCGGGTGTAGTTACGCTATACAATACCCTTTATGGGGAAAGCGTAACGACGGACTATCGACCGTGTTTTTCAGCACCCGGCATCCTTTATTGGATGTCAATGAAAAACCTCTAATCGATAGGAGTTCATTATGAACACTCTTATTAAAATTACAGAACAAATCATTGATCAGGAAACTGTTCAAACCGTTAATGCACGCGAATTGCATACATTTTTAGAAGTAGGTCGCGACTTTACGACATGGATTAAAAACCGCATAAAAACATATAAATTTGTTCACACAAAAGACTATATTCTAACGTTCCCCAAAACGGGGGAGCGTCAAAATGTAAACATGACAGAGTACCACCTCACTCTAGACATGGCAAAAGAGCTTTCCATGGTTGAACGCAATGAGAAAGGACGTCAAGCACGTCGTTACTTTATTGAATGTGAGAAAAAACTAAGAAACCAATCTGTTGATTATGATAATGATACACGCTTTGATTTGCCAAGCTATTGGGAGGGAATGAACGCTGGTGAAAAAGTTTTATATCTTTTAGGTCCTATCCATGTGCGTCTTCTTGATGCCTTCAGAGTAGATGAAGAGAACAGAAAATATAAAGCTCTCATTAAAGAAGCAAAACAGGTTCTAGCAAGATCTGTCGTAAAAGCTGCTTAGTTTAAAATATGATTTCATTTCCTCGTCTTTTCAGACGGGGAGGTGGTTAATATCACACAGTCTCTAGAAACAGGATTGTAACAACCAACCAACTTTTAAACACCAGCGTGATTCACGCCACGGGTGAATTGCGCTCAAATAGGAGGAAATCAAGATGAGTGA
>NZ_JBHIQZ010000135.1:0-848 GCF_042196865.1 Bartonella sp. AC130YNZD | reverse complement strand
CAGGAGCTTTATCGCAATGATCTTTATCTTTCGATTTTGTGGAATCCACACGTTGATCAAACGGATAAATTAGTGGAGTTTTTCAAACGTTTAGGCAAAGCCAAGCAAGAAAAGACAGAAGTTGATACAGAGTCCATTCGCAAGCTTGAAGATATTACAACAGATCTTATTCAAAATTTAGAGCGTTATGGTGCAAAAAGACTGAGCCTTTATGAACATGAAGGTAATATTTATTCGCAGCAAAGTGAGTTTATCCACCAATTGGTGGGAGGTCGTCGTGAACGTATCCCTCTCACATGGGGGACGATAGCTTCGACTGTTTACTCAGACCGTCTTATTTTCGGGAAAGAGATCATAGAAATACGCTATGAGGCGGAACAGCGGTTTGCAGGCATGTTTGGTTGGAAAGAATATCCAGCAAAAACCAGGGTAGGCATGGCGGATGGTTTGCTCACCCTTCCCTTTGAATTTATTTTCACCCAATCTTTTGTTTTCAAGAGCAAAAATGCTGCCAAACAGATTATGGGGCGCAAACAAAACCAAATGGTCAATGCAGGAGATCGAGCAGGTTCACAAATTATGGAACTTGATGATGCGCTTGATGATCTTGAATCCAATCGTTTTGTTTTAGGGGAACATCATTTATCATTGGCAGTTTTTGCTGATACGCCGCAAGAATTAGCGGATAATCTTGCCAAAGCGCGTTCTCATCTTACGAATGGTGGGGCTGTCATTGCGCGGGAAGATTTAGGGTTAGCGGCGGCTTGGTGGGCACAATTGCCTGGCAATTATGCTTATCGCACCCGCTCTGGTGCAATAACAAGCCGCAATTATGCAGCGCTTTCTCC
>NZ_JBHIQZ010000134.1:0-849 GCF_042196865.1 Bartonella sp. AC130YNZD | reverse complement strand
GCATCCGGTCTGTTAGGGTATGTGAGTGATAGCAAACAAACCATTGTTGGTTTTGATGGGAATAGATATGACTTTGTTAGCAGAATTATTGGCGGCAATGGCTATACTTACGAGACAATACCTACTGGTAGTAACATGTGGAAAGAATGGTGGAGAGTGATCATGAATCCCATAAGCTCCCATACTTGCCTTGGAGATGCGAGTCCACAATGTAGATATGATTATGGTTCATCTCATCGTGAACAATTTCCTTTAAGTAAATCATGGAGTAAAAAATGAAACAAACCCTAAAATTATTAAGCGCTGTAACTTTGTTCAGTATTGCAGGATGTCAATTTAACAAACCTCCTCTAGGAGAGGTGGCAGCGTGGAAGAAACCAGGAGCAGATTTTACTGAGGTAGGAAAAGCCTTGTTAGAATGTGGAATGCCAACTCCTTATTATACTGATCCAGAAAGCAGAAAGCTAAGTAACAATGCATGGGCAACAATTCATGCTTGTATGGTTCAAGCAGGTTTCCATTATGAAAATGAACATGAGGGAGGATGGTGTTATACTTTTAGAGCCGAAAACCTTCCGATTTGTCGTCCAGGCGCTGTTGTTCCACAGCGCAGTGTCAAGAAGCGCTTAAACAGCCCGTTTTGTAAAAAATATAAAAATGCACCTGAATGCAAACCTTAAGTCTTGCTGTTTGTAATGACCAACAATCTGCCATCCTTGCCTTTACTTGGAATGGCGGGATTGTTTTCTCAATTTACCATCTCAACTCAGTCCAGAACTGTCTTGAAAAACGGAGATAAAATATCAACAGGCTTTAGAGCCTTTTTATTGTAAATAAATCCATTGAAAG
>NZ_JBHIQZ010000133.1:0-860 GCF_042196865.1 Bartonella sp. AC130YNZD | reverse complement strand
AAAGCTTCTGAACCAATCTGGCGATCCTTGCCATTGGCTATATCTAAAGAAACATCGCGGCTTCCATCAGCTTTATAACCATAACAATAACCATCCTGGATATTGGCATTACAACCCATATAGGTTTTTTTATAAGCCGTTGCACCTAAATTGGTCAGCACATTGGCGTGGATATCGGCATTTCCCCCTGCTCTCATAGAGCTATAATGGTTGTCAATGGTATCAGCGTTAATAATAAGATTGCCACTAGATTGTATTACCCCCGAAACAGTTGGTTTATGCGAAAATGCTTGTGTGACAGTCTTTTCTATCATGTGTGACCAATTTTCGTTTATTGACCAGCCCCCTCCTGCCTTCCGCCGAGAACCATTCCATTGGTAGCGTTTTACGGACTTTTGATCATAGACAGGCTTAAATTCCCAAGTAAAAGCCTTATAGACTGTTCCATCGCTTGAAATTGCGGTGCCATAGGTTTCTTCTTTGCTCGACCAAAGAGGAACATCCAAGAAAATTCTTACGTGCCCGTCAAAAGGTCCGGTATGACTTTGATGTTCGTGTCCCTTTCCCCAAAGGTTGGGACCATCTTGATATAACATCCCATCACTGAGCCTATCAGAACCCTTTGGTCTTTGGAAAGAAATATCGCTATATTCGGTTTTTTCTGTGATGACAGGCGTGCTATCAGCTTCGTTTTTCAGGGTGTTGGTTTGGATATTTAAGTTTCCACCAGCTTGAATAAAGCCTGCTTTGTTAACAAGGGAAAGGCTTTTTCCGCTGCCAGCCGCATTGGTGAAACCCAAATCACCCTCTGCTAAAATGGCACCAAAATCATTCAACAAATCCCCATCAACTTGTAAAGC
>NZ_JBHIQZ010000132.1:0-862 GCF_042196865.1 Bartonella sp. AC130YNZD | reverse complement strand
TTCAGAGTGGTGAAAGCACTGTTAACACCTTCAAAAGCAGCAGCAACATTATGATAAGTCTTCTCGTCACCTTCTGTGCCATCAGCATCGAATTGCGCAACTTTGAAATCAGGTTCTGTCCATTTGCCTTCCTCATACTTGGTATTACCACCGAAATATTCTGCAAGGGCTGTGTTCGTAGAATGGAGCTGTGAACCATTCACGGCATCGGTTGAGCCTTCAGATATATCTCCATTCGAAAGATACTTAATCTTGCTATTGGTTTTACTATTTTCTTCTCCATGCTGCGCTACAAAGGCATCCTCATCCTTGCTCCACGATAACGAATCCTGTGCTACTCCTTGTGAAACTTCCTTAATACGATCGTTCACAGTCTTGATATTCTTATCAATGCCTTTAAAGGCAGAACCAACATCCTCATAGGTTTTGTCATCTACCTTACCGTCTTTAGAAACTGTCGATAAGTCATACTTTGGTTGTTTAAAACTTTTGCCATCAAAGGAGACATCTCCACCTAAAATCTTTGATAAATCATCTGTGATTGTATGAAGCTGTCCACCAGCCACTGCATCATGAGAGCCCTTAGCAATACTACCATCTGCAACATTATGAAGACCAACAGAGGAAGAATTCTTACCTTTGCCTAATGTCACACTCGTATAATCAGTCTCATCACCTGTTTTATCATAATGAACAACCGCCGATTCATCAGACTGAAGTTTATCAGAAAGATCTTTTAAACCTTTATCAAGCTGTCCCTTGTTAACCGCTTCATTGTTATTCGCAGCTTCCTTTACACCAGAAAGCGTCCGATCCCCGTTATCTTTATTGGCAATATTGATTTCACTGCCTGCTACTTCTT
>NZ_JBHIQZ010000131.1:0-872 GCF_042196865.1 Bartonella sp. AC130YNZD | reverse complement strand
CCGGTGGCATCTTTGTCGAGATCTTGCATGAATTTTTCGCGGGAAAGCCCAATATTGGCAAAAGCATCTTCAATATGTTTGCCCCCTGCTTGAATACGCGCACTCATGGCATTAAAACCACGCGCTGCACTCTCAGGAACAATCCCAGCAGAAATCATCGCCGTACCAAATGCCGCAGTTTCGCGCGCGGTGAGCTTAAACATGGTTGCCGCACCGGTGGCACGATTGGTAAAATCAGACACTTCACTGGCTTTTGCCGCCATGTGGTTCGAGAGATGATTGATAGCATCACCTAGATCTTCAATGCCTTCCTGATTAAGCTTAAAGACATTGCGCAATTTGGCAAAGCGCTCCCCAATCTGATCCCCCGTCATATCAAAAGCAACAGCCGCTTTGGCAGCATAAATGCTAAAAGCTTCGAGATCTTGTTCACCAATGCCTGCTTGGCTAGCACTGGTCATCAGTTCTAAAACCTCACGCGCCGCTAGAGGGATTTTTGTGGAGATCTCAAGGGCAAAACGACGCAATTCTTTTAAGCGATCAAGGGGGGCATCGAGAACCTTTTCCAAGCCTTTCATCGATTGATCAAATTGCATGGCTTTATAGAGCGGTGCAATTAAGGTTGCTGTTTGCGCAAGCGCACCCACCATGCGCCCCCGCGCTTGGATAAAAGCATTTTCCGCATTCTTTGTCGCTTGGCTCAGATGCTCAGGGTCAAACCACCCTTTAAAATGCTTTCGTGTCTTGTTTTGGAAATGCGCAACATCTGAACTAAAGGCTGCAAGATCACGCTTGGCAGAAGCGATCCCCTCTTGCAAATGATTGACAAAACGCACAACAAGAGAAATATCCATGATCGTCTCTTATCCTAA
>NZ_JBHIQZ010000130.1:0-872 GCF_042196865.1 Bartonella sp. AC130YNZD | reverse complement strand
CCGGTGGCATCTTTGTCGAGATCTTGCATGAATTTTTCGCGGGAAAGCCCAATATTGGCAAAAGCATCTTCAATATGCTTGCCCCCTGCTTGAATACGCGCACTCATCGCATTAAAACCACGCGCTGCACTCTCAGGAACAATCCCAGCAGAAATCATCGCTGTACCAAATGCCGCGGTTTCGCGGGCTGTCAGTTTAAACATGGTTGCTGCACCGGTGGCACGATTGGTAAAATCAGACACCTCACTGGCCTTTGCCGCCATGTGGTTAGAGAGATGATTGATGGCATCGCCTAGATCTTCAATGCCTGCTTGATTAAGCTTAAAGACATTGCGCAACTTGGCAAAGCGCTCCCCAATCTGATCCCCCGTCATATCAAAAGCAACAGCCGCTTTGGCTGCATAAATGCTAAAAGCTTCTAAATCTTGTTCACCAATCCCTGCTTGGCTAGCACTGGTCATCAATTCTAAGACTTCACGAGCCGCTAACGGAATCTTGGTGGAAGTTTCAAGCGCAAAACGGCGCAATTCCTTTAAGCGATCAAGGGGGGCATCGAGAACCTTTTCTAATCCCTTCATCGATTGATCAAATTGCATGGCTTTATAGAGCGGTGCAATTAAGGTTGCGGTTTGCGCAATGGCACCCACCATACGCCCGCGTGCATGATTGAAAGCATTTTCCGCATTGGCTGTAGCTTGGCTTAAATGTTCAGGGTCAAACCAATTTTTAAAGTGTTGCCTTGTCTTGTTTTGGAAATGCGCAACATCTGAACTAAAGGCTGCAAGATCTCGCTTAGCAGAAGCGATCCCCTCTTGCAAATGATTGACAAAACGCACAACAAGAGAAATATCCATGATCGTCTCTTATCCTAA
>NZ_JBHIQZ010000129.1:0-889 GCF_042196865.1 Bartonella sp. AC130YNZD | reverse complement strand
GTTCAGTATAATTGATCTTTATCAAGCACCCATATATTTACTTTTCGTGTCTCTACATGAATGACATGAGACTGTCATTCTCCTGATGGAAAAAGTATAATATGTGCTGGTCTATCTGGATGATCAGTGTCCAAATGACTATCCTACGACTAGGAACATTCTAAATATGAGTATCATAGGAGTAAGTCTCCTTTTTCTCAACACTTTGAGAAATTACCCGTTTGCTCAAACTCTATGGACTTTTATCGACTTACAAGAATATGATAAAATAAAGTGCCATTTCATTATTGAACAATTCAATTATAGATAAACCCTTAAACCTATTTAAAGACCTGGTCTTAGGGCTTATCACTAACAAAATCAACGACACGGTGAGGTGGCAACCCATACAAATCTTCCGGAAACACATCCGGAAACTCACAAACCACAAGAGGTAGCTCAGGTGCAACCTCCGGCTCGACACTACCCAACAGGCTAGATAACAAGTAACTTAGGGAAACCTGTCCCCGTAACTGTAATCGGAGAGGTATACTAGGATCCTCTCGCTCCCCAACAAAAGTACACAAAAAGCCCGAGGGTACGTGCAATGTAACCCTATGGGCATAACCGTCAATACTGGCCCGAAAAGTACCAAGCCAATCCATACCCAGGATAACATCAAAGGTGTGCATATCTAAAAGAATCAAATCAAATGTCAGGTAATTGTCGGCAACCATAAGGTCGCAAGCACGACAAACGTTACCCAATGCACATGCAAATGATGATGCAATGAATGAGTGTGATGCACCAGTGTCAAATAAAATCCTAGCCCAGGTATTATAGATAAGGACAGTACCTCGGACAATAGACATGTCCGACTGTGGCTCTGGAACATCAACCATAAACACTC
>NZ_JBHIQZ010000128.1:0-896 GCF_042196865.1 Bartonella sp. AC130YNZD | reverse complement strand
AAAGCTTCTGAACCAATCTGGCGATCCTTGCCATTGGCTATATCTAAAGAAACATCGCGGCTTCCATCAGCTTTATAGCCATAACAATTGTCTGTATTTGCATTACAACCCATATAGGTGTTTTTATAAGCCGTTGCCCCTAAATTGGTCAGCACATTGGCGTGGATATCAGCATTTCCCCCTGCTCTCATAGAGCTATAATGGTTGTCAATGGTATCAGCGTTAATGATGAGATTGCCACTAGATTGTATTACCCCCGAAACAGTTGGTTTATGCGAAAATGCTTGTGTGACAGTCTTTTCTGTCATATGTGACCAGTCTTCGTTTATTGACCCAAACCATCCTGCCTTCCGCCGAGAACCATTCCATTTATATGTCTGCATATGATCTCTACCATGCGCCCGTCCTTTTACCCAAGTAAAAGCCTTGTAGACTGTTCCATCTTTCAATGTTGCTTTGCCGTATGATCCTTCCTTATTATCAAAAAGTACTTCGTCCAAACTAAATAATGTATGCTCGATGTTAACACCGAGAATTGAGTCTGGCTCTTCAATGTGCCCCTTTCCCCAAAGATCTTGCTGTGTATTGTGATATAACAACCCATCTCCGCTACCATGAAAATCCTCTGGTTTTTGGAAAGAAATATCGCTATATTCCGTTTTTTCCGTGATGACAGGCGTGCTATCAGCTTCGTTTTTTAGAGTGTTGGTTTGGATATTTAAGTTTCCACCAGCTTGAATAAAGCCTGCTTTGTTAACAAGGGAAAGGCTTTTTCCTGTGCCTTCTGCATTGGTGAAACCCAAATCACCCTCTGCTAAAATGGCACCAAAATCATTCAACAAATCCCCATCAACTTGTAAAGCACCATTGCCCTTCACATAAATTAAGCCCGTTTT
>NZ_JBHIQZ010000127.1:0-900 GCF_042196865.1 Bartonella sp. AC130YNZD | reverse complement strand
GGAGGAGGTTGGTTAATACATCCAGCTGTAGTTAAGAGAGCTATGCAGCTCAATAGTTTTAAGATTTTTTTCATTTTCTCCTCTTTCAATGGATTTATTGACAATAAACAGCTCATAAGCTTGTTGATATTTCCTGTCATCGCTGTTTAAACAACGGTGAACAATATTGAAATGGTTGGTTGAGAAAACAATCCTGCCATTCCAAGCGAAGGCAAGAATAGTGGGATTGTTGATCATCACAAACAGCAAGACTTAAGGCTCGCATTCAGGTTGTTCTGGATGCTTTGTACAAAAAGGGCTGTTCAAGCGCTTCTTGACACTGCGCTGTGGTATGACTGCACCTGGACGACAAATCGGCAAGTTTTTCTCTTTAAAAGTATAACACCACCCCCCCCCTCTTTGATCTTTATAGCGGAATCCTGCTTGAACCATGCAAGCATCAACTGTTGCTTTCGCATTAATACTCTGCTGTTGGTTTTCTGGAAAAACATCATAAGGGGTTGGCATACCACATTCTAACAAAGCTTTTCCTACCTCAGTAAAATCAGTAACACTATTTTTCTCCCACATACTCAAATACCCTGGAGCAGGCTTATCAATGTTACATCCAGCGATATTTAACAGAATGAGACCACTTAATAATTTCAAGATTTTCTTCATTTTTTCCTCCCTGAATATTTTGAATAAATTGGCGTACGATTAGGTGAACCATAGCGCGATGTACACGCATAACCTGCATGACCATAACAAGCATGAACACTGGGGTAGCCCTTAAATATTTGCCCTCTCTCTTTCCAGGGACCACTTCCAGGAGGTATTTGTTCAAAAGTGTAAGGATTTTTGCCAATCTTTGTACCAACAAAGTCATTTTTATGATTTTCCAAGTTTACGTAATCCTGC
>NZ_JBHIQZ010000126.1:0-966 GCF_042196865.1 Bartonella sp. AC130YNZD | reverse complement strand
TTAGAACTTTATGGACATAGTCGCGGGACAATGACATTGGGGAATATGCTGAATTCTTTCAAACAAGAAGGTGTGCACGGTATAGCCAACGAAAACACGACTATCAATCTCTATGGACCAGCCTTTAATGCTTTAGTTGCATCCGGTCTGTTAGGTTATGTGAGTGACGGCAAACAAACCATTGTTGGCTTTGATGGGAATAGATATGACTTTGTAAGCAGAATTATTGGCGGCAATGGCTATACTTATGAGACAATACCTGCTGGCAGTAACTGGTGGAAAGAATGGTGGAGAGTGATCATGAATCCCATAAGTTCCCATACTTGTCTTGGAGATGCAGGTTATAAATGTAGATATGATTATGGTTCATCTCATCGTGAACAATTTCCTTTAAGTAAATCATGGAGTAAAAAATGAAACAGACTCTAAAATTATTAAGTATAATAGTTCTGTTAAGTATAGCTGGATGTCAGTTTAATAAGCCTCCTGGCGGGTATTTGAGTGTGTGGGAGAAAAATGGTGTTACTAATTTTACTGAAATAGGAAAAGCCTTATTAGAATGTGGCATGCCAACCCCTTATGATCGCGATCCAGAAAATAGAAAGTTAAGCAACAATGCAATAGGAAGCATAGAAGCTTGCATGCTTCAATCGGGATTTCGTGATAAAGTAGGGGGGGGGACTATGTGCGAGAATCATAAAGCCGAAAACCTTCCGATTTGTCGTCCAGGCGCTGTCATCCCACAGAGAAGTGTCAAGAAGCGCTTAAATAGCCCGTTTTGTAAAAAATATAAAAATAGTCGCAAATGCCAGCCTTAAGTCTTTCTTGTGATGATCAACAATCTGCCATCCTTGCCTTTACTTGGAATGGCGGGATTGTTTTCTCAATTTACCATCTCAACTCAGTTCAGAACTGTCTTGAAAAACGGAGATAAAATATCAACAGGCTTTAGAGCCTTTTTATTGT
>NZ_JBHIQZ010000125.1:0-984 GCF_042196865.1 Bartonella sp. AC130YNZD | reverse complement strand
CAACCAACTTTTAAACACCAGCGTGATTCACGCCACGGGTGAATTGCGCTCAAATAGGAGGAAATCAAGATGAGTGAACAAAACACTAACCTAACAGAAATTGAAGAAACACATCATTTAGCCGTCGAACAAACTGCTATGGAACGCATTTTAAATAGAGCCTTAGAAAATGACATCGATATGGACCGTTTAGAGCGTCTCATTGCCTTACGAGAAAAAGAAATAGAACGACAAAACTACGAAAGATTTGCCTGTGATCTTTCGAATATGCAAATAGAATATCAAAAAATACAAAAAAACTCTACAAACACCCATACAAACAGCCAATATGCAACCCTTGACCAGTACATTGATGCTGTAAAGAAGCCTCTTGCAAAACACCGATTTGCTTTGTTTTCTCGTATCAAAGAACAGAGTTCAGACAATATAATTATAGAAATGACTTTGACGCATCCGTCTGGAAATAAAATCTCAACAGAAGGAAAGTTTCCTTATGACACTAAAGGATGCAAATCAAATATACAATCGGTTGGTTCTGCAATCACATACGCACGCAGATATCTGTTAGGTATGCTTCTTAATGTCGTGAGTGAAGATGATGATACGGATGGGAACCCGCCTATTAAAAAGGCTTTTCCACAACAGATCAATGAAATCAGAAGACTCATCGTACAAACCCAAACAGAAGAAGAAAAAATACTTACTTATGTCAACGTCAAAAAGCTTGACGATATGTCTGAAGGACAAGCACAAACGGTGTTACATCTTTTGAAAAATAAACAAAACAAGCAAAAGGTAGAAACAGATTCTACTATACAAGATGCCGATATAGCAACGCCACACGAACAACAAACGGCGGTGTGAGATGGAGCAAAGAACAGCAGAATGGTTTCAAGCGCGCTTAGGGAAAGTCACTGCTTCAAACGTTTACAACGTACTCAGTAAGACAGCAAAAGGTTTGCCTACAAGCAAATATGAAGATTA
>NZ_JBHIQZ010000124.1:0-988 GCF_042196865.1 Bartonella sp. AC130YNZD | reverse complement strand
AACGTATTTAAAAAATACGAAAAAATATCAAAAAAGATAAAATATTATTTGACAATAAATACGTATTTTGTTATATAAATAAATCAAGTGCTTAACAACACTTAACAGTAAGCGAATAGGTTGCGATAAACCTAATCTTATTAAAACTGACTATCTTTTATGCTTTAATTAGCATATATGATGATTTTGTCGGGTGTGGTTACACCATACAATACTCTTTTATGAGAAAAGTGTAACGACGGACTTACTGCCGTGTTTGTTAGCACCCGGCGCCTCTATAGAGGCGTCAATAACAAACGTATAATCAGTAAGGTTTAACTATGACAAATATATCAAACAACACCCCCGTTAATAAGAAAAAAATATCCAAAAAATATGAATTTACTAGTGAAATGGATTGCGTAGCTGGTCATTTCTTATATCGCATCCGTGCTTTAAGAGATTTTGGGGATGTCAAGGCGGGCGATCTAGGCGGTTTTATTGAAAAGGAAAGCAACTTATCTCACAAAGGAAATTGCTGGGTTTATGACAAAGCGCGTGTTTTTGAAAATGCAAGGGTTTATGACAATGCTAAAGTCAAAGGCTTTTTTGTAGACGTTTATGGCGATGCACGTATTTATGGAAATGCTATTTTTCAAGGCATGGCAATAAATGATTATTGTGAGGTTTATGGCAATGCTCATGTTAGCAATGCCGTTGTAATTGAAGGCAATGCTAAAATTTATGATAACGCCCGTGTCACTGATCATGCTCATATTTGTGATGATGCCGTTATTTGTGATGATGCTCATGTTGGAGGCAATGCAAAAATAAGCGGCGCTGCTCATATTTGTGATGGCTCGCGTGTTTTTGATGATGCCGTGGTTTGTGGGGCTCTTATCTCTGGCGATTCTTATGTTCACAGCGCCGCCTCTTTAACAGCAGATGATCATATTTGGGATGAGGCATATCCAGAATTTGGGAGTGAAGATGATTATTACCGTCATGA
>NZ_JBHIQZ010000123.1:0-992 GCF_042196865.1 Bartonella sp. AC130YNZD | reverse complement strand
TGTGCATTAGCACCAAAGCTAAAACAGCCCAATGATAGGAACCGTGTGCCTATTAATAAAACAATCCCTGCCGAAATCAAGCGAGGAGACAGATGAAAAAGCGATTTATTATAACAGGAATGATTACCCTTTTGGGGATGATAAATTTAACTCTAACGTCTAACTTTAGTTGGGGTTCTGGGACTCAAGGTTCAACTGTTAAAAGTCCTTTTTTAAAAGCAGAATATCTGGAAATTATTAAGTTGTTAGAACAACAAATTAAAACAAACGAAAACCAGATCGAAAACGCGAAAAAAATTCATCAGTCTATAACAGGAAATAGGATACAAAAACCAACAATAGGAGAAAACAAGAATTCTTTCATACAAGATTTGTCTTCTATCTACCCAAAAACACAGACAAACTACCAAAACATAACTACTGAGGAATTAAAAAAAAGATTTAATGAGATTATTCTCGAAGAGAAAAGGTACAGCTTCCAGCATTTGCCGTATGATAAGATACGCGAAACAATTAATACGCGTCTTAAATATAGTGGAATTGTCGAAAAAGCTGTAAGTTTTCAAACTTTCCAAGACGCAGAGAACCGCTTTAAACAAATGAACGATTTCTTAGATAAGATAAATAAAACAAAAGATCTCAAAGAAGTTTTCGAACTGCAAACACGCATCAAGACCATGTCAGCCATGATCCAAAATGAATATACAAAGCTACAAATGGTCAGAAATTTAAGCGATGACGAAGAGACTCTTATCGAAATACAAAAACGTAAATTGTACAGAAAAATTGTAGCCTCTAACTACAAAAATATGCCTATAATAAGATCTAACTAATAAAGCTTTTTACAGCATTTGCTTTTTTTCATAAAAAAAAACCAATGTAGAAGGTTTAGTACTCTCTGAACAATTAAGAGAAGCACAAAGATTTTATCAAAGCCAAGATATCGTGCTGAAAACACTTAGGTAATGTATAAATGCAAATAACGCGTTTGG
>NZ_JBHIQZ010000122.1:0-1009 GCF_042196865.1 Bartonella sp. AC130YNZD | reverse complement strand
CGGTGTAAAGTCACACCGTTAACAACGCGGTTTTCATTAGTAAGTTCATATTTTTTTGCAGGCTCTTGTTTATTAACGGGCGCGGTTGCATTTGAAATGGAAGAGATAACGGGGGTGTTTTTTGAGATATTTGTCATAATTAAAACCTTGATGTTAATATTGTTTTCAATTGACACCTTAAAAAGGCGCCGGGTGTTGAAAACACGGCATCAAGTCCGTCGGCATGCCTTCCCCATAGGGTTTTGTATAGCATGACCACACCCGACAAAATTCTCATATATGCTAATCACAGCATAAAAGATAGTCAGTTTTTTGATATGGGAAAGATTGTTTCGTAATCTACCCGCTTGATGTTTAAGTGTTTTCAGCACTTGGTTATTTATATAACAAAATACGTATTTATTGTCAAATAATATTTTATCTTTTTTGATATTTTTTCGTATTTTTTTAGATACGTTGTGTATTGATAATATCTTATGCTTATGAATTGTTTCTTTTATATTTATATGCTTTTAAAGCTATATTATGGGCTTTATAAAACGATTGCGTTGTTTTTTGAATCTATACATTTATAATATTTAGAAATGCTCTCATAATGCGTATTTTTATCCTTATAACCTATCTGTTTTTTCACTAAATGAATTTTAATTTTTTTGTGAATTTTGTTGATAACACATTTGCAATTTAACAGCCTTTTATAGAGATGGTTTTTATAACCAATGCTTTCATTTGCATTATGATTATAAAACCTTGCTGTTTTTATGCATTCTCTATAGCTGTTATATGCTTTATAGCCATGGCATCATTTTTCATTTTCATAAGAAAAATGATAAA
Organism: Bartonella sp. AC130YNZD; assembly: GCF_042196865.1. Lineage (NCBI taxonomy): Bacteria > Pseudomonadati > Pseudomonadota > Alphaproteobacteria > Hyphomicrobiales > Bartonellaceae > Bartonella > Bartonella sp. AC130YNZD. The sequence goes on along the minus strand of NZ_JBHIQZ010000122.1, from coordinate 175 downwards.
TAGGATAATTGCGATTTATAGACTGTTATGAAAACATCTAAAGAGAAACTGATAATTATAGAGATCAGAAAAATCCCTTTTAATAGATCGTGTCAGTTTTGTCAGTTTTGTCAGTTCCTTTTAGACCCTCTATTATTTTGTTTAATGAGAAAAATAAAAATCATTATATTTCAAT
>NZ_JBHIQZ010000121.1:0-1051 GCF_042196865.1 Bartonella sp. AC130YNZD | reverse complement strand
AAAGCAGCAAAAGCTAGATGGGATAAAAACAAAGATAAAAGTAATGATGATGCACGTGCAATGCATGAGCAATGCACGTGCAATGCATATGCAATGCTAAATGATGCCATTAACATTAACAATAACATTAACAATAACAAAAAAAATAAAAATATTATTTTATCAAAAAGAGAAATTGATTTTGAAAATTTAGAAACAAACGATTTTGTTGAAAAGGCAATCGAGTGTGATGATGTTCAATCAGAACAAATCAAAACGATAGAAACCAAACAACCAATCATTCACGAGCAAAATACCAACACTTCAAACAATGCTAACAACCGATGGCAAATTGACGAAGCGATGATTGAGAAATTGCCTTCACGAAAAGTTAAAAAGGTTGGTAAACAACTTTCAGAAATCGTTGATAAGATAATGCCTGCTTATTTTCCAGAGAAAGCAAATTTTTTTGAAGAAACAAAGAAAACAAGGGAAAAACAAGAAGTTAAAAGAATACTAGAAGATTTCAAACCTGATTTTCAATACGCAATTGAACAAGGATTAACGCATGATGAAGCCTTATCAGAATTTGAAAAATTTGTACGCTTTTCAAAAACCAATCCATGTCGAAATGCAAATGAACGCGATTGGCAAAGCGCTTGGGATAATTGGATTACGCATCCAAAATATGGATTGGTAACTAAGAAACACGTAAAATCAGAAGTGAAAAAACTATATGAAAGCGCATGTTATAAACCACCGTCAAACAATTTCGCAAATAACCTTTCAGAAAGCTTCAATCAACTTGCAACAGCGATTTACGCTTAAAGACACTTATGGATCAGAATGCATCAGGAGTAGAGAGGCTATTAGTTTATTTGCTACATAATGAAATCGTATTTAAAAGCATTGAATGATAAACAGCAAAGTAGTGAAGTTTGCTGATGATTTTGAGAATAGATATGCGTTTAAATTGACAGAAAGGCACCGTACAGAAAAACCACATTGAAATTAAAAACGCTTCTGTACAGTCCATTTTGAGGCAAATAAACCCATTGGTAAAGTTATGGAT
>NZ_JBHIQZ010000120.1:0-1054 GCF_042196865.1 Bartonella sp. AC130YNZD | reverse complement strand
AACCAACCTCCCATTCACGAGCAAGAGAACGTTCCCAAAAAAGCAAAACGAGCGCAAGCTAATCGCGGTTGTCGATTGCCTACGGATTTTGAACCCGATTACGATTTTGCCATTGCAGAGGGCTTGCCTCCAGAGCGCGTGAAAGTCGAAATTGCAAAGTTTCGAGATTTTTGGAAAGCCTGTGCAGGAAAGAATGCTATCAAACGTGATTGGCAAGCAACATGGAGAAACTGGGTGCGAAAGGCTATCGAGGTTTTAGAAAAAACAAAAAACACGAACAACAATGGTGGAAACAATGGAAACTTTTCAAAAGATCAAAGAACTCGTGGTAGTACCGGAGAGACAATCCGTAATCTTATCGGTGCAACACAGCTTAGTGACGCCTCTACAAGATACCGTGCAACAGATAGAGCAATGTGTAACTCTGGAGTTCCCATGGACCTTGAGAAATGGCATTCAATTGACAGCAACCCTAGAGAAACAAGCTTTAGAAGCTTATCAGACTGTTCAAAACTTACTTACCGTGAAAGCGTCTGTTGAAGACATAGCAGAGGCTCTTGATGTGCTTGAAGGTGGTTTGACAATGCAAAAAGTTTCGAATGTAGAAGCGCGTGCAAAGGCTTATATCGCAGCTCTTAACGGCATTTCACTCTGGTCTTTATTGCAAGCTGTTAAAAATCTTATACGTGGTGAAGCAAAAGGCATGTCCACAACATTTGTGCCCTCATGCGCTGATCTAGCGCAGTATTGTCGTGATTTAGAAAGCAGGCTTTATGGTGTTGCTGAGAGAGTTTTTACAGCAGTTGAAAATACGCGTAACCTAGCCTTAGGAGGCAAGCGCATTTCATTCATGAGAATAGGCAAGCCTAGTGAAGAGCAACATAACAGTAGCAGTTCCAAAGCAGCCTAAAACAGCAAAATAGTGAAAAGTGCTGATCATTTTGGGATTAGATATGTATTTAAACAGACAAAAAGGCACCGTACAAAGCGATTTAAAGATTTTACGATGAAAAAACCATATCTATAATATAAAACGCTCTGTACGATCAAATTT
>NZ_JBHIQZ010000119.1:0-1055 GCF_042196865.1 Bartonella sp. AC130YNZD | reverse complement strand
AAAGGTAGGAAATATCATGACAAAAAACGCGATGAGGAAAAACAAAGATTAGAGGAGGAAGGATTTTCACCAAGCGAAAAAGAATTAACGATTGAAATTGAAATGAGGACAGATAAAGGTAAAATTAAGGTAAGAACACGTCCTGATATCACTTTTATTAAGGATGGAAAACCAGCGTTTAATGAGACGAAAACAGGTAAAGCCAGATTAAGTGCAGGGCAGAAAGGTTTAAGAGAAATATGTGGAACAACAGGAAGCATGAAATTTTGTGGTCCTGAAGCTGAAAAGTATCTTAAGCAAAATAAAGAAAAATTTGATCAATATAAAAAAGATCTTAAAGGTACTATAGATAAGTTTAAAGGCAGTGTAGAAGAATTGGAGAAAAAATTAGATGAATTTAACAAAAATTGGGCTAAAAATCAGCTAGGTAAGGAGTGGGATGAAGGGATACTGCACCATGAAGTTGATCGGCATCCAAGCTATTTAAAAGGGAAGTGAAGCATAATGAAAACGAAAGACGTAACAGAGATTTTAAAAAGATTAGGCTGGGAAACTTATCGCCATGAAGTGGGAGATACCTTTGCTTATTATCATCTTTCTGATCGTATAATACGCATTCTTTACGATGTTATAGATTATGGAGAAGATGGTGGAAAGTTGCGGCTATCAGTTGATCTTACTACAGCCGCTTATTGCCTTGCTAGGGAATATTCTAATGGCGAACAGTCGCGCTATAAATATGATGATATGTTGATTTCTGCAGAAGAAAATTTCGGAATTGTGGCACAGAATCTTTCTGAAAGCCATATTGAGGAAGCTCTAAATAAAGTGATTGCATGGGCACAAACGCAGAATATTGAACAAAAATTACATGAAGAAGCCGTTAATCATTCTGCTGTTGCACAAGCATTGCTTGGCGATATGGATGCTTTAAGGTCTGATAAACCGGCACCCCAATTACATGTTCCAGAGTTTGCTGATTACGCAACCATAGAATGGATTGATCGCCTTATTTTATTTGCACAAGCCTATAAGAATGGGGAGTTAGACGATAT
>NZ_JBHIQZ010000118.1:0-1069 GCF_042196865.1 Bartonella sp. AC130YNZD | reverse complement strand
TAAACTGAGGCAAATTCACTCGCATACGAATTCATATCGTCAGGAGAAGCATAGACTGGTTTCCAACCACATTTTGATAAGGATTGTTGGATCATCGCTTTATCGACACCTGGTTTTTCCCATAATGCTAAAGTTGATGGAGGAGGTTGGTTAATACATCCAGCTGTAGTTAAGAGAGCTATGCAGCTCAATAGTTTTAAGATTTTTTTCATTTTTCCCTCTTTCAATGGATTTATTTACGATAAAACAGAGCTCATAAACCTGTTGATATTTCCTGTCACCGCTGCTGAAAACAACAGTGAACAATATTGAAATGGTTAGTTGAGGAAACAATCCCGCCATTCCAAGTGAAGGTAAGGAGGGGGATTGTTGATCATCACTTAAGGCTGACATTCATCCGCGTTTTTATACCTTTTACAAAAAGGGCTGTTCAAGCGCTTCTTGACACTGCGCTTTGGGATGACAGCACCAGGCTGACAATTTGGAAGGTTGTCTTCTTTAAAAGTATAACACCAGCCCCCCCCCTCAACTCTATTTTTATAGCGGAAACCTGATTGGACCATGCAAGCATCAATGGAAACCATTGCATTAGGAGTGAGCTTTTGAGTTTCTGAATCCTCATCATAAGGCGTTGGCATTCCACATTCTAATAAAGCTTTTCCTATCTCAGTAAAATCTGCTCCTGGCTTCTCCCACATATACATATACCCTGGAGCAGGTTTATCGATATTGCATCCAATCACGCTTAACAGAACGAGCCCGCTTAATAGTTTTAATATGTATTTCATTTGTTCCTCCTTGAAGGGATGTATATACGATTAGGATCCCCATAATCGCTTTGACATGCCTTACTTGCATGACTATAACAAACATGAGGGCTGGGATAACCAAATAGTACTTTCTTTGCCTCTTTCACTACGTTACTACCAAGGGGTCTCTTGTCAAAAGTAGCGGGATTTTTGCCAAACACAACACCAACAAAATCATCTGCGTGGTTTTCCAAGCCGACAGTGGTTTGCTTGCCATCCCTTAAGATATATAACGTATCTGCCATGTCTTGAGTATTATA
>NZ_JBHIQZ010000117.1:0-1072 GCF_042196865.1 Bartonella sp. AC130YNZD | reverse complement strand
AGTTTTCTCTACTTTTTGATGAGTATTTTTATCCGTATAGCTTTCAGAAGTTGCCATACGAAAATTGACTATTTCTGTTCCAGAATTCATTGTTTTGCTTTCGGGATTAGCACCTAAACGCCCGATTAACATCACTTTATTTAGCATGTTTTTTTACCTTAAACTTGTATTTTAATACATACAAAATCCTAGCATGATTTGCATATTTTTTCAATTATTTCAAAAGGATATTATTTTTTTTAACATATAAAATTATATTTAATATGCAAAAAAACATAAATAGTTCAGTGTTCATTTAAAACTCTTGAAATACATACATAAATGTATTAACATAAGATATGAAAATAAGATTTGAATGGGATGAAACTAAAGCAAAAAGTAATCTTAGAAAGCACCGTGTCAGTTTTGAAATTGCTGCTCGTGTTTTTGCAGACCCGTTCGCCATGGTTAAACAAGACCGTATTGAAAACGGAGAATATCGTTGGCAAACTTTGGGTCTTGTGGATGGTTTTTTATTGCTGCTCGTGGCGCATACTGTCCATGATGATAAAGATGGTATAGAAGTAATCCGTATTATTTCAGCGCGGCGAGCTAACTCGAAAGAAAGGAAACGTTATGAAGAAGAAAGTTCTTTATGAAATTGATGTAGGTAACTTATCACCTTTGACAGATAAACAAAGAGTTGAAATTAAAAAACTGGCTGTAATGCCGGATAGCACAATTGATCATAGTGATATTCCACCACTAGATGATGCATTCTGGAAAAATGCAGTGCGCAATCCATTCTATAAACCAAAGAAAACTGTCACAACAGTGCGTGTGGATTCAGACGTATTAGCATGGCTTAAGAGTCAAGGAAAAGGCTACCAGACGCGGATTAACGCCATTTTACGTGATGCTATGCTTCGTTCAATGCGTTGACCTCTCCTTCCTCTAAAAAGCAAGGAAAGAGAGTTATATTAAAAAACTAAGCAGCTTTAACAGATTTTTCTAAAACCTGTTTTGCTTCTTCAATGAGTGTTTTATACTGTTTGCTTTCTTCTACCAATGTAAAGGCTTTAACAAGATGCAT
>NZ_JBHIQZ010000116.1:0-1077 GCF_042196865.1 Bartonella sp. AC130YNZD | reverse complement strand
TAACAGTGATAAGAATTCCACAATAAAGACTGATAATAGTTCTGTAATAAATACTTTGACACCAAGACAACTTATTCTTGTTAGTGAAATGCAGCGAGACACGAAAGCTGATCAAGGTGTTGCGTTGGGTGATACTGCAAAGGCAACTACTTACTCAAGTATTGCAATAGGTAGAGATGATCCAGATTGTAAAAGTGCGAGCGGTAAACTTGGCTGTGTTGGGGCGGTGGCAAAAGCTGAAAGAGCGATAGCTATCGGTTTATCAGCTGAAGCTAAGAGTTATCAGGGAATTGCTATTGGTACTACTGCAGAAGCATCCGCTGGGAGTGCTATTGCTATAGGTCCTTTTACAAAGGCTACAGCAACAAATAGTATAGCTATAGGTAATCAAGCAAATTCAACGGGGAATAGAGGTATTGCTTTAGGCTATAATGCACTGTCCTCAAAAGAAGATAGTATTGCTATAGGTTACACAGCTCAGGCCTTGGGTGCAAGTAGTGTCGCAATAGGTTCTGAGTTTAATGAGAAGGCAGGGGGGGAGGATGATCATACAACAGCAAAAGAAAATTATACCACAGCTGTGGGTGCTGTTTCTAAGGCTTTGGCGTATGCTTCGACTGCCATAGGTCATCGTTCAAAGTCAACTGCAAAGTATTCTACCGCTTTAGGTTTTTATGCAAAAGCAAGCGCAGAAGGGAGTGTTGCTTTAGGGGATGATTCTGTAGCTAATAGGGCTGCAGGTGTTTCAGGATATACTTCTATGCTGCAGGGACCTGCAAAAAATGAGCTATCTTATTGGAAATCTACGTCAGGTGCTGTTAGTGTTGGTGATTCTGATGGTGGTAAAACACGACAAATTACAGGTGTAGCGGCTGGTAGTGAAGATGCAGATGCAGTGAATGTTATACAATTAAAGGACTTAGAAAGGGTCGTAAGACAAAATGGTTGGAAACTGTCTGTTGACGGTAAAAATGCTAAAACAGTCATTATGGATAGTGGAGTAGATTTTTCTACTGGCAGTACCAATCTTAACATTACAAAAGGCGATAAAGACAATAATGTAAAATTTGATTTAGC
>NZ_JBHIQZ010000115.1:0-1079 GCF_042196865.1 Bartonella sp. AC130YNZD | reverse complement strand
GGCTATGATGATGATGGAAACTGGACTGCTCCAAGTTTCAAGGTTAAGACTGTTAAGGAAGATGGCAAGGATGAAGATAAGCAGTATGATAATGTTGCGGATGCGTTAGCAGGAGTAGGGACGTCTTTCACGAATATTCACAAAGAAATTAACAAGGAGATTAACAAAGTCGTAGGCGATAGCTTAGTTAAACAAGATGAAAAGACGCATGTTATTAGCATTGGAGGTGAAAAAGGCGGTACAAGCATCAATATTGCAAACACTGATGGTACGAAACGTACTCTTTCCGGAGTGCATGATGGAACGGTTTCGGAAACCTCAAGTGATGCGGTGAATGGTTCACAACTTTATTCCATGAATAAAACGGTTGCGACCTATTTTGGTGGAGGAGCCGGCTATAATGATAAGGGAGAGTGGAGTGCCCCAAGTTTCAAGGTTACCGCAATCAAAGAAGATGGCAAGGATGAAGAGAAGAGCTATGATAATGTTGCGGATGCGTTAGCAGGAGTAGGTACTTCTTTCACGAATATTCACAAAGAAATTAACAAGGAGATTAACAAAGTCGTAGGCGATAGTTTAGTTAAACAAGACGAAAAGACGCATGTTATTAGCATTGGAGGTGAAAAAGGCGGTACGAGCATCAGTATTGCAAACAGTGATAATGCAGCGCGGACACTCTCTGGAGTTAAGGAAGGTGCAGTTTCAAAAGCATCGACGGATGCGGTGAATGGTTCACAACTTTATTCCATGAATAAAACGGTTGCGACCTATTTTGGTGGAGGAGCCGGCTATAATGATAAGGGAGAATGGAGTGTCCCAAGTTTCAAGCTAAAAACTGTCAACTCTGATGGAAAAGATGAAGAGAAGAGTTATGGCAATGTTGCGGAAGCTTTTGCCGGAGTAGGTACTTCATTCACGAATATTCATAACGAGATTAACAAGGAGATTAACAAAGTTGTTAGTGATAGCTTAGTTAAGCAAGATGATGAGACGCATGTCATCAGCATTGGAGGCGAAAAAGGCGGTACGAGCATCAATATTGCAAACAGTGATAATGCAGCGCGGACACTCTCAGGTGT
>NZ_JBHIQZ010000114.1:0-1129 GCF_042196865.1 Bartonella sp. AC130YNZD | reverse complement strand
TTTTGAGGAAATGTCCGTGACATATGTTTTTGTTATCTGATCAATTTTATTGAAAAGTTGCGTGAACACTGTAAAGTTCATGGAATTCCTCTTTAACAAATTTTCAACTTTTTATCACCTTGAAATATAGATATATGCCAAACGCGTTATTTGCATTTATACATTACCTAAGTGTTTTCAGCACGATATCTTGGCTTTGATAAAATCTTTGTGCCCCTCTGAATTGTTCGGATAGTACTGAACCTTCTACAGTGGCTTTTGTTTTTATCGTATGGTAGGCATCCCTTTTGCTTCATGGTTAAAAAATTTCATACTAAGTTCGCGTTTTTTCCTTTTGATAAGTGATTGCTCAGCGTCACGTAAATGCGCTACCATTTCCATCTTTATAAATTCATTTTGGATCATCGCTAACGAACCATCGATATGTGCTTGAAGATCTGCAGTATCTTTCAGCTCTTCTTTTGTTGGAAGTTCATCTAATAGATTTCTGAGGTATTGAAAACGATTTTCTACGTTTTCAAAACTTTTTAAACTTACAGCTTTATCTTGTATCGATGCAAATTGTAAACGCTCAGAAATAGCTTTGCCCATTTGATCAAAAGTCCCAGAAATTTTGTTTTCGTCCTCTAATACCTTTTGATATGATTCCCTTGAAAGCTTATCTTTCTTATAGAGCGCTTCTGGCTCTTTGAGAAAAAAACTAGAAAAGTCTATTTTCTGAGGTCCAGTTTTTTGACTATTTGTTATAGCCTGATAGGTTTTTTCTGTTTGCGAAATTTGTTCTTTTTTTAACTCAAGCTGTTTTTTTAAGAGCTCAATAATTTCTCCTTTTTTTAATAGATTAATAAGCTCCAGATATTCTGCAGGTGGAGTAGGTGGTGTCGGTGGAGCTGGAAGAGCAGGTGGTGGTGGTGGAGAGGGATTCTTTATTGTCTTATTATCTACAGTCTTCGGAATACATACCGTCTTAAAAGTTCTGGAGCTCCAGTAACAATCATTAGCGAGAGCTGACGTTCCAAAAATTATACTGATCGCTATAATGATAATTATCTTTTTCATCTGTCTCCTCGCTTAATTTCGGCAGGGATTGTTTTATTAATAGGCACACGGTTCCTATCATTGGGCTGTT
>NZ_JBHIQZ010000113.1:0-1130 GCF_042196865.1 Bartonella sp. AC130YNZD | reverse complement strand
CAACAAAACCTTCTCTATTTTACAATCTATTTGGTATATTTTTTTATCCACGTAGTTAAAAAATCAAATGTTTTTTTTCATACTATAATGTGCTGTTTAAGCACCCCTAAAAGCTCTCCCTTCTAATCATGATTTCGGAGCCGCGTGAGAAGGACAAAACAAGCCGTTAGGTTCTTTGTCAAGGACGCCGCTAGGCGCCACGTAGTGGCTTCCTTGACACTAAGAACCAAGACTTGTTAGTCCCCTCATTAAACGCGGATCTGATGTCATGATTTTGGTGAGCGGTCCAGAGAGTTTGAGAGGCGGATAGCCTCTCATTTTATTGATTATGGACGAACGAAGTGAGTTCTATTTAGGAGATATTATTATTTAGGGGCAAATCTATTTTTGTTAGCAAGAGCCCTTAAATCCTTTCTTCTGAAATATATGGCACGTCCGCAACGAATAGGGGGCTGCCCTTGCATGAGAATGATCTGTTCGTCTTTTCGCATTTCTTGGGTGATTTCATGAGGATAAATTAAAGGTCTCTGCTGGACATTTAGACTTTCAGTTCCTTTTGCTCCTGATGTCCCTAGGGTTTTGCTTTTGCCATGAACTTCAACAGTCATTTTACCACATGCCTTTGATATATTTTCAGCTGTTTTAATATCTTTAATAGCGGCATAACTTACAAAAGCACAACTTTCAAACCATGCCATAGCACCTGATGAACCAAAGTGACGTTCAATTTGTCCTACAGATTGGTAAAAGAGCATGAGAGATATTCCATACTTACGCCCACGGTCACGAGCTTCTTCTAAGATGTTCATATATCCTAACAGATCAATCTCATCTAAAACAAAGAGGACTCTTTTTTCATAGTTTCCATTAGCGGCTTCCATAGCTTTGAGAAGAGAACCGACAAGAATGCGTCCCACACCAGGGTAAGATTTTAGAATTTTGGACGGAATATTCAAAAAGATATCGATATTTCCTTTTGCGACATCAGTTGTTTTAAAGTCGTTACCACTTATAAGGTCGGCATAATTATCAAGGGAAAGCCATTGGGTATCCTTAGAAGCAGTAGCATAAACACCAGAGAAAGTTTGCGGTGCCATATTGGTAAAGACCCCAAGAGTTTCACGAATGAA
>NZ_JBHIQZ010000112.1:0-1148 GCF_042196865.1 Bartonella sp. AC130YNZD | reverse complement strand
GTAAACATAACAATAAATAACATTACAGAAAATGGTACTACCCAAGATGCTTATTGGTTTGTTCGTTCAAAACCTCTCGATATTCTCGTCCTTATTGCACTTTCATGTTCTTCATTTATTCTATTACAAAAAAGACATATAAGAAAAAATATCACCATAGCATCATTAATCTCCTTTTGTCTTTTTGCTGCCTACTACAGTATAAATGAATATATAAGACTAAGTCCTTATGTAGGACAAAATAACATGACATGGGCTGATGTTTTTCCTTTCTTTGATAGGATGGTTTTGAGCGGTTCAATCATTGGTATTATTATCCTTGGTTTCACGATGAATCTATCGTTGCCAAAAAAATCGCCTTTGAAAAAATCAAAAAATACGATCTTCGGCGACTCTCAATGGATGAATATAAAACAACTTGAAATGATCTTTCCAAGTGATGGTGAAGTAGTTATAGGAGAGCGCTATAGAGTCGACGAAGATGTTGTTAAAGATGTCCAATTTAATCCCAAAGACAAAACAACATGGGGGAAAGGTGGTAGCCAGCCATTGTTAACATACAAACTTGATTTTGATTCAACTCATATGTTATTTTTTGCTGGTTCTGGTGGTTATAAAACAACCAGCAATGTTATTCCAACTTGTCTCAAATATTCCGGTCCACTGATCGTTTTTGATCCTTCAACTGAAATCGCTCCAATCGTTGGAGAAGCACGACATAAATTAAACGAAAATACCGTACATGTTCTTGCTCCTCATGGAACTTCAACAAAAACTTTTAATCCTTTAGATTGGTTATTAGATGAAAGCATTCCAGCCTATGAAAGGGAAGCGGGTTTAGTTGAGATTGCTAGACTCCTTCTTTCCGAAAACCATAAATCAACTTCAACCGATCAATTCTTTGTATCACACGCACATAATTTATTAACAGGACTACTTGCACATATCGTCTTTTCTGATGAGTACAAGTCAGAGGCAAAAAACTTAAAAACACTTCGTATGATTGTATCGGAACCAGAACCATCGGTTATTGGAAAATTGCAATCAATACAATCAAGTTCTTCATCGCAATTCATTCGTGAAACTCTTGGGGTCTTTACCAATATGGCACCGCAAACTTTCTCTGGTGTTTATGCTACTGCTTCTAA
>NZ_JBHIQZ010000111.1:0-1175 GCF_042196865.1 Bartonella sp. AC130YNZD | reverse complement strand
GCACTCTCCGAGAGCTTTTCCTGTGTAAAAAAACTCTTCAACCATTGCCAAAAGTTGGAAAAGCTTTGTTTAACGCCCTCCCACAAATTGCCAAACCACTCGACAACAGAGGAAAGTCCTTGTTTAAACTTTTGCCAATGGGAAGAGAAGTCGAAAGCAGCAGCAATGATGTTTTTCCATTTGGTTATGGTGGTAGTATCGGCACCAAAAAAGCGCATAACGGCTTCAAAGGCACGCCCCCAAGCCCGAGATACCCCCCGTGCAAAGCCTTTGACAAATGAAGAAAAACGATCCCAATATTTCCACAAAGCAAAACCAGCAGCAAGGATGACCGCCACAACAGCAGCAATGACCGCCCCGATCGGAGTAAAAATACCCCCCACAACAGAGGAAAGACTTGCCCCAACCACTTCGATCACTGTCCCCATCCAACCAAAAGAGGCAGCAAATGCACTTCCTGAGACAGCAATCCCCCGTAAAGCCCCCACAAGTAAAGTCATTGGGCGAAGAAGACGCAGTGCACTCCCACCAAGCCCTGCTGCCATTAAACCCAATGAGCGCCCTGCAGCCAATAGCCCTCGCCAGCTTGCAGAAAGACCACGACTAACAGCCCCCATCTTGATAAAAGAGCCTATCAATTGAAGAAGCCCAAGGCGTGTCCCGGCCATAGTAAAGCGCAACACACGCAGAGCAATATTAAAAGCCATAAGGGCAGCAATGGTTTTGATAATGGCGCTTGTTAAAGCAGGATGGGCATTCGCCCATGCCATCAAACCATTGACAAATCCCCCAACACTTTCCATCAAACTGTTGAGAGGAGGCAGAAGCACTTCACCAATGCTAATCCCCAAAGCCACAATGCGGTTTTGTAAGAGTTCAAATTGTCGCATAGCACCGGTTGCTTGTTTGTCGGCTTCTTGTTCTACCGAGCCTTTAAAGACTTGTGGATCTTTCACATAATCTAAAGCTTGCCCTAACAATTCAGGGTTACCCACCAATTTGGCAAAATCGCCGGTAAAATCGCGCCCCGCAATGGCAATCAGCGAACGCATCCCTTGTTCGGATTTGCCCAACACATTAAAAAAGCGCACCAAGGTACCGGTGGCATCTTTGTCGAGATCTTGCATGAATTTTTCGCGGGAAAGCCCAATATTGGCAAAAGCATCTTCAATATG
>NZ_JBHIQZ010000110.1:0-1189 GCF_042196865.1 Bartonella sp. AC130YNZD | reverse complement strand
AACAAGCATTATTTATTCAATGATCTTAGAGACGATACCGGCACCAACAGTACGACCACCTTCACGAATAGCAAAACGAAGTTTCTCTTCCATCGCTATCGGAACGATCAACGAAACATCCATCGCAACATTGTCACCTGGCATAACCATTTCCGTTCCTTCTGGAAGCGTAACAATACCTGTAACATCCGTCGTGCGGAAGTAAAACTGAGGGCGATAATTCGTGAAAAATGGTGTATGACGTCCACCTTCATCTTTTGTCAAAATGTAAGCTTCTGCTTTAAATCGTGTATGAGGTGTAACGGATCCTGGCTTTGCCAATACTTGACCACGCTCAATCCCTTCACGGTCAACACCACGTAGCAGAGCTCCTATATTATCACCCGCTTGACCTTGATCCAAAAGCTTGCGGAACATTTCAACGCCTGTAACCGTCGTCTTAGACGTTGGACGAATACCGATAATCTCGATTTCCTCTCCAACTTTAATAACACCACGCTCAACACGACCCGTAACAACGGTTCCACGACCCGAAATCGAAAATACATCCTCTATCGGCATCAAAAATGGTTGATCAACAGGACGTTCAGGGGTTGGAATATAATTATCAACTTCACTCATTAAAAGACGAACAGCATCTTCACCAATGCTTTTATCCTTATCCTCAAGGGCTGCCAACGCAGAACCCTTAACAATTGGTATATCATCGCCTGGAAAATCATATTTGGATAAAAGTTCCCGAACCTCAAGCTCCACAAGCTCCAAAAGTTCTGCATCATCAACCTGATCAACTTTATTAAGAAAAACAACAATTGCTGGAACACCAACCTGACGTGCAAGCAAAATATGCTCACGTGTCTGAGGCATTGGGCCATCAGCTGCTGAAACAACCAAAATAGCACCATCCATCTGTGCTGCCCCTGTGATCATGTTTTTCACATAATCAGCGTGTCCTGGACAATCAACGTGCGCATAGTGACGATTTTCCGTTTCATACTCAACGTGTGCTGTAGAAATAGTAATTCCACGTGCGCGTTCCTCTGGCGCAGCGTCAATTTGGTCATAAGCTTTAAATTCACCAAAATATTTCGTAATCGCTGCTGTCAACGAGGTCTTCCCATGATCAACGTGACCAATCGTACCAATATTAACATGCGGTTTTGTTCGTTCAAACTTGCTCTTCGCCATT
>NZ_JBHIQZ010000109.1:0-1207 GCF_042196865.1 Bartonella sp. AC130YNZD | reverse complement strand
ATTTCGGCAGGGATTGTTTTATTAATAGGCACACGGTTCCTATCATTGGGCTGTTTTAGCTTTGGTGCTAATGCACAAGCCGATAAAAGGTTTGCAATCAAAATTATAAGTATGATCGACTTCATTTTAACATGACTCTTTTTACTGTTATATACATTCTGATATTTGTTGTCATTATTATAATTTTGACACCAAAGTAAAGTGTATAGTTTACGATAATTTATCTTTTCTTAATTTCATTTTTTAATTTATGAAAATAGCTCAATTTCAGTGCGAATATTTTTCGCTGTAGGATGAGATGTTTTAGTTATTTTATCCTGTGCATTTAAAGTTTCTGTTACGGGAACCATTGCTTTTTATCTCATCTAGTTTCTATGTCTCCATAGATGTCCAAATGTAATGCCTTTTGCGAGAGAATTGGCAACGCTTGATAGTTTGAGTAACAGCATGATGGATATAATGGACAAGATGAGAGCTCCCCCAAACATGAAGCTTATATTCTGGTCGTAATCGAGTTTCATGTCGCTCAAGTAGTTTGCAAAGATATTCATCATCAGATTAAATACAGTGGCTAAGAGTAAAAAGAGGATTATATAATTGACGACTTGGATTATCCATTGTTCGAAAAGGCGATGAGTTGGTTGCCAGAGCAAAGCAATGATGAAGAGTGGTCCCAATCCTACGAGAAGTGTAATAGCGATTTTTGTTAGGAGCACGAGACCACCACCGATTGCTACTACGAGGCTTGTTGCCAGCAAGATAATGATGCCTAAGAGACTGTAAAGCAGTCCATTGGCTTCGAAGAAGACGGTTTCTTGGAAAAGACGGCCTGCATATTGGAATCCTTTGGTTGCTGTTTTGTCAAGTAAATTCATTAATTGTGTATCATTGAGTGGATTTGTTATGAGCGCTTTTGATAACTCATAGGGCATTTGTGTTATTAAATTTGTGATTTCTGGTTGATAAAGTCCTGTGGTAAGAGCTATTGAAGTAATAATACTTATTCGTAGGAAACGATTTACAAATCCGGAGAGTGGCATATCGATAGCGCCCCGAATGATGAGCCAACCATAGATGATGAAAGCGATTGTGATTCCAATTGAAACGAAAGGTGTAATTGTAGCTATTGTTTTTGAGGAAATGTCCGTGACATATGTTTTTGTTATCTGATCAATTTTATTGAAAAGTTGCGTGAACACTGTAAAGT
>NZ_JBHIQZ010000108.1:0-1212 GCF_042196865.1 Bartonella sp. AC130YNZD | reverse complement strand
TCCCTTTTGGAACATAATTAGCAAAAAGGCATTGTATCTCCAGCATATTCAAGGAGATAAAACATGGAAACTCGCATTCCTGAAAACACACCATTTGATACGAATTTTTTAGGAGAAACGTCTCTAGAAGAAAAGTATTCATTCTTTCACACACCCATTTCATGGTCCGCAATCTTTGCGGGACTGGTGACGGCTCTTGCCACCTCAATCTGTCTCTCTTTTCTGGTCGCAGCTTTAGGCTTAAGCCAAATGGATTTCACTTCTTCATCCCCATTTGAAGGCTCTTTCCTCTCCTTTGGCGTGGGTTCCGTTATCGTTACACTGATTAGCCTAGCCTTGGGAGGCTTTGTAGCTGGACGTTTTGCTGAATCATCAGGGATTCTTCATGGCTTTCTCACTTGGGCTCTCATAACATTGCTGATGACCCTCCAAGCCATCCACGTGGTTTCTAGTACAGCAAAGATAGGAGCTAAAACGGCTCTAGAAAACAGCTCCATGGTCCAACAAACCGTTGACAGCCTAAAAAACAATATTTCCCCTATACTTGCAAAATTAAACAGTGAAAGTCTTGAAAAGTTTTTTGCAAAAAATAGTGACAATGATATCAATTTTGACCAACTTGGTAGTGAATTGCACTCCCTTCTCAATAAAAGTGACATTCCTGCTCTCAACCCTGATCGCTTGAAACAAACCTATCAAGCTGCACTCAATGATATTGGTTCTGCGATAAAAGCTTTCAAAAATGATCCTTCTCACTATCGCACCACTTTAAAAAATCTTGGTGAGCGCCTTTCTGATCGTGTAGAAGATCTCACAACAAAATTTGATCGAAGTGATATCATCAACGCGCTTATGAAGGATGGCATGACCCGTGCGGATGCACAAACAGCAGCCAACCATGCTGTTCAACTCTATCAAAGCGCAGAGGAAAAAACCGAAAAAGCTATCAAAGCCCTTGAAGAACAGGCAGAAACACTCTCAGACAATCTTGAGGATACGATCAAGGGAGCAAAAAACACTGCAACTAAAGCCACAAAAACAGCCTCCAATATGGGGTGGTGGGGCTTTTTAGGAAGTCTGGTAGGCGCCATTATTTCCAGTGTTTTTGGCTATTATGGTTATAGAAGCCGTAAGGACACTTTCATGCTTTAAAAACTTATAGCTCAAAAAGTATAAAACCAATAAAAAGCTGCACGCATAGTGCAGCTTTTT
>NZ_JBHIQZ010000107.1:0-1218 GCF_042196865.1 Bartonella sp. AC130YNZD | reverse complement strand
GTAGATTTTTCTACTGGCAGTACCAATCTTAACATTACAAAAGGCGATAAAGACAATAATGTAAAATTTGATTTAGCTAAAGATGTTGTATTAACGAGCTTAAAAGCAGGCACAACTGCCCTAGATGCAACAGGTTTGGTCATTACTGATGGCCCGAAAATAACGACCGCGGGCATTGATGCTGGAGGTAAAGAGATAAAGAAAGTTAAGGCTGCGGTACTCACTGAGACTTCACAACAAGCAGTGAATGGTTCACAGTTATTTGCAACAAATAATGAAATTGCTGATGTAAGAGATAGTATCCTTGTTAAGCAAGAACAAGAAGAAGAAAATAGATTAGCGCGTAGTCTTCGTGCAGGGGGAACAGGTGTTATCACCATTGGGAAAGGAACTGGTGGCAATGAAGTCAGCATTCTGAATAAAGATAATGAGAAACGGAAAATTTCCGGTTTATTAGGTGGCGATCTCAGTGCAAATTCAGATGAAGCGGTGAATGGTTCACAGATACATACACTAGGTGGTAAGGTAGCTACTTTTTTTGGTGGAGATGCTGACTTTGGAAATGGAAACTGGACAGGTCCAAGTTTCAAGATTAAGATCTTCAATGAAGATGGTACTGAAGAAGATAAAAGCTATTCTGATGTAGCAAGTGCTTTAACAGGGGTTGGTACTTCTATCACAAATGTAAAAAAAGAGGTCACCGAAAACATTGGTCAGAATGCTTTGATGTGGGGTGAGAAAGAAGGTGCGTTTGTAGCAACGCATGGGAAAGAAGATGCAAAAAGCAATAGCAAGATTAAGTATCTTGCGAATGGCGATATATCTGCAAGCTCAATGGATGCGGTGAATGGCTCGCAGCTTTTTACAACCAATGAAAATGTTACTAAGGTTGCTGAGCATACAGCGAAATATTTTGGTGGTGATGCTAAGTATGAGAATGGTGAATGGACCGCACCAAAATTCACGGTTAAAGCTGTCAAAGATGATGGTGTTGCAATTGAAGAGAAGCAGTATGATAATGTTGCGGATGCGTTATCTGATGTTGGCGCCTCTTTCACGAATATTCACAAAGAGATTAACAAGGTTGTAAGTGATAGTCTTGTTAAGCAAGATGCAGATACAAGTCTTATCACTATTGGTAAAGAAGTAGCAGGCAGTGAAATCAATATTGCCAATAAAGATAACGGGGATCGGACGCTTTCTGGTGTAAAGGAAGCT
>NZ_JBHIQZ010000106.1:0-1252 GCF_042196865.1 Bartonella sp. AC130YNZD | reverse complement strand
TTCAAAGAAAACAGTGAATATTTAGAGCATCAAAAGAAACTGGATATCCAAGTTATCTTTGGTAACCCTCCTTATTCGGTAGGACAAAAAAATGAAAATGATAATGCAAAGAACACTCCCTACCCGATATTAGATAAACGGATCAGTGAAACTTATGCGGCTCAATCGAAAGCAAGTAATATACGAGCGCTTTATGACAGTTATATACGTGCTATTCGTTGGGCGAGTGACCGTATTGATAATGCTGGGGTAATCGGTTTTGTTTCTGGTTCAAGCTATATAGAAAAGCCAGCAATGGATAGTTTACGAAAATCTTTAGCCAAAGAATTTACGAGTATTTATGTACTTAATTTACGAGGTGATATCCGTAAAAATATGATGAATAAAAATAACGCTCAAGAAGGAGGGAATGTTTTTGGCAATGGTAGCATGACGGGTATTGCCGTGACCTTGTTTATAAAAAATCCCAATGTTTCTGGAGATTGTAAAATTTACTATCATGACATTGGTAATAATCTTTCCACCGAAAAAAAACTTGAGAGGCTTCAATACTTTGGTAGTGTTGGTGGTATTACACTTGAAAACGGTTGGAAAATAATTACACCAGACAAGTACGGTGATTGGATCAATCAACGTGATGACAGTTTCAAGACATTCCTAGCTCTAGGTGTTAAAAAAGGGGATGATAAAAAGCTATTTGAAACTTATTCTCGCGGTATTATGACGAGTCGGGATGCTTGGGTATACAATTCAAGTCGTGAAACTCTCGCGAAGAATATGAGTAATATGATTGCTTTTTACAATAGTGAAGTGGAGCATTTTAATGGTGCTTATACACATAATGACGGTAAAACACGTACTAAAACTGTAGACAATTTTGTTAATGCTGATGAAAGAAAAATAAGTTGGAGTCGCGCTCTTAAACAAGAATTAATAAGAGGAAAAATCTTTGAACTTGAAGATAGATGCCTTATTCAAAGCCTTTATCGTCCTTTTACGAAACAATGGCTCTATTATAATCGCGCCTTTAATGAAATGGTTTATAAAATGCCGCATATATTTCCGATAGGACGAGCGGTTGAAAATAAGGTAATACAAATTTCAGGCATGGGAACTCAATCAGGTTTTTCTGTTTTGATAGCTAAGTCTATACTTGATCTTCATGTTGTGCATAATGGTCAATGCTTTCCACGCTATATTTACGAAGACACTACAGTTTCAAAGAATAAAAACAAAAAACAATCCCATTTAT
>NZ_JBHIQZ010000105.1:0-1262 GCF_042196865.1 Bartonella sp. AC130YNZD | reverse complement strand
TCAGGGGGGAGTTTTATATTTGCATCGCGATAGGTTGTATAAGCTATGCGACCAAGCTTTTTCATGAGACCAGCAGGTATGGTGGGTGCTTTAAAACCAGCTGCTTTCGCTTTTGCCATGTCACTAAACATTTCACCTTCACCCGTAACGAGCCATTCCACAGATATACCGCAAACATTTTTGTAAATTACCAACATTGATACAGGTGGTTCGCGCAAGCCAGTTTCATAATTACACATAGTACTTTCAGGTGCTGCAAGATGTTCAGCAAATTGCTTACGCTCTGTGAAACCAAGGGCGCGTCGCACTTCACATAGCCGCTTTGCTAGTTCTGTTTTAGGTTCTTTTTTAGGGCGTGCCAAAAATGCTCCTTATTCATATTTAGGTTAGCTTAAATTACAGGATTTTAAAAAGAGCTTCCCCCATTCATCTTAGAGAGGCATTAAGCCGTATCTTGTGTAGCTTCTAGATGTACTCTTTCAGCTTCTATTTGACGCTTTAAATGAATTTTAAGAAGAGGGAAAGTCGCTTCGACCTCTTCCATGTCGTTGATGTCTTGAACAAGCTCTTGCAACTTTATACAAAGCTCTGCCGCTAATTCCGCTATATCTTCAGGGGGGAGTTTTATATTTGCATCGCGATAGGTTGTATAAGCTATGCGACCGAGTTTTTTCATGAGTCCAGTAGGGATAGTTTGTGGTTTAAAACCAGCTGCCTTCGCTTTTGCCATGTCACTAAACATTTCGCCTTCACCCGTAACAAGCCAATGAGGATTAATGTTATAGACTCTATGATAGGCGTTAATTGCTGAGGATGTTGGTTCGTGTGCTCCGATTTCATAATTAGCAAGAGTAGTGCGTTGTAAATTAAGGCGTTGAGCAAAAGCACCGCGTTCTTCGTTTCCGAGTATTCGTCGTACTTCACGCAACCGTTTTGCGAGTTCTGTTTGTGGTTCTCTTTCAGGGCGTGCCAAAAAAAATCACTCCAAATGCCAAAAAACCGTTTACAAAGACAAATATTTGGCGTATATCTCTAATTACCGCCCGATATAGAGGGCAGATATTTTACAATTAACCCCACAAAAAACGGATGTGGGAGCATCCGTTTAAAGCAGGAGCGAAGTTTATGACTATCACACAAGTATGGGATCGCCATAGTATTTTAGCCGAGCTACGCCGCCGTAATATGACCTTGGCGGAGCTCGCGAAAGCTTATCAACTATCGTCATCCAGTGTTCAACATATCTGGACACGGTCTAACGA
>NZ_JBHIQZ010000104.1:0-1290 GCF_042196865.1 Bartonella sp. AC130YNZD | reverse complement strand
AAATTGTGAGGTTTATGAAGGCGATAATATTGTTAAAACGGTCGCTGAAGTAGCATAAATAACAGGCGCGGGGGGGCGCCTGCTTTTTAAAAATTATGTCACATTAAGCACTAAAAAATCATAAAATTGAAATAATTATTTATATAGGTATATAAATAATCGTGAATAAAATAAAACGTATCATATAGCCATAAAGCGTTTTATAGATAAAAATATTGGAGGGGGTAATGGACACTCTATCTACTAATAAATTAAATAAAAAAGAGAAAAATCCAAATTCCAAACAATCAATTTTAATAACTATAATACGTAGAGTGTTTTCTATCGTTTATAAAATATTACATAAGATATTGAAAACGTGCCTTTTTTTTCTTTTCCTTTTTCTTTTGCTTATTCGTAAACCGGTTATTATTTTAACAGAGTTTATAGCAGGGGGGAGTTTGCTGGTGTTATTTATTTTTTTTACTGGATATGTAGCGGGCTCTGCACCTTTTGAACACCAAACAGCAATGGTCATTGGTTATATTGTCTTGATATTTCTAAGTTTAGCTGTCAATTGGGGGTACGATACGCTGCTATTACGGCTAGCTCCTCCTGGTTCTGATCTTATGCTTTTCAAGTAAAAGCTTATTAGAGAATGTTCGTCAAGCTCTCCAATACGATAGAATGGTACTAACAAGAGCTAGTACAAAGAGGATGTATTTTAGGTTGTTTCTGTTTTAAAGCTTGCGCTAAATCATAATTTGTTTGCATAGCTAGCCAAGCACGTGCAGTACTCACACCAGCCATTTCAAGCCTAATAGCGAGATTGGGACTAATAGCAGCTTTCCCATTTAAAACCCTAGAAAAAGCTACACGAGACATACCAAGCCGTTCAGCTGTTTCGGTAACAGATAAACCAAGCTCTACGATTACATCTTCACGCAAGAGTTCTCCAGGATGTGGAGGGTTTTTCATCATTTTTTATCTCTCCTTATTCAATGATAATCTAGATAATCAACTAATTCGACATCTATACCAACAAAACGGAATATTACACGCCAATTTCCATTTACAGTAATTGACCAATAGCCCTTAAGATCACCTTTTAGAGGATGCAATCGAAAGGATGGATAGTTCAAATCATTTGGTGATATAGCTACATCAAGAGCACCTAGAATACGTCTTAACTTTTGAGTATGAGCAGACTGAATTCCTTTTGTAGTACCAGTAGTGTAGAAGGCTTCAAGCCCTTTATGTTTAAATCCCAAAATCATGATTCACTGTAATGTGTATCGTTATAAAATACAA
>NZ_JBHIQZ010000103.1:0-1294 GCF_042196865.1 Bartonella sp. AC130YNZD | reverse complement strand
ACCGTACAAAGCGATTTAAAGATTTTACGATGAAAAAACCATATCTATAATATAAAACGCTCTGTACGATCAAATTTTAGGTAAATAGACCAATTGGTAAAATTATGGACTAAAAACATGAGAATATTAAAAGACCTGTT
The DNA here is from genome assembly GCF_042196865.1 of Bartonella sp. AC130YNZD. Classification (NCBI taxonomy): domain Bacteria; kingdom Pseudomonadati; phylum Pseudomonadota; class Alphaproteobacteria; order Hyphomicrobiales; family Bartonellaceae; genus Bartonella; species Bartonella sp. AC130YNZD. Next base: position 1,154 of record NZ_JBHIQZ010000103.1, on the reverse strand, counting down.
CTTAAAAAAACGTAAACAACCAATGCAAAAAGAGTTTGTTGCAACAGCTGTTGGTTATGTTCCTTGGGGAGATGGAGCAGCAGAGTATTTTTACAACCTCTATGAATATGAAGACGGTACAAGAGAGTGTGAAAAGTTTGATAGTGGTCAGAATTACAAAACACCTAAGAATGCGGATTTCAGTACCAAAGCGCAAGTAAAAGCATGGGTTTATGGTGGGAATATTCCGAAAAGCGTTCTCAATTACGAACCTCTTATAGACGAGATCAATAGAGAGATTAAAAAGTTATCGGAAGTTGCTTGACAATATGGCAACATTATGTCTATTGTCGAATCAGGTGCCTAGAAAACACCTTAAATGTACAGCGGATAGATTGCCGAAACAGTCTTTTCACCGCCAATTAAAAACTTTGACTCATTGTATGTTACACGCATATAATGATTTTGTCGGGTGTGGTTATGCTATACAATACCCTTTTGGGGAAGGCATAACGACGGGCTGTACGCCGTGTTTTCTAGCACCCGGCATCCTCTTTGGATGTCAATAGAAAACCTCTAATCGTACGGAGTTCATAATGAACACTCTTATTAAAATTACAGAACAAACTATTGATCAAGAAATTGTGCAAACGGTCAATGCGCGTGAGTTACACGCATTCATGGAAATAGGAAAACGTTTCGCTACTTGGATTACAGACCGTATTAATCAATATACATTTGAAGAAGGTAAAGACTTCATAAAAACACAAGATTTGCGGTTCCCAAAATTGGGAAGCGCAAAATCTAGAGCTGTTACAGCAATAGAATACCATCTCACTTTAGATATGGCAAAAGAGCTCTCAATGGTCGAACGCAATGAGAAAGGACGTCAAGCACGCCGTTATTTTATTGAATGTGAAAAGAAACTAAGAAACCAATCTGTTGATTGTGACCGTGATACACGCTTTGATTTCCCAAAGGATTGGGATAAAATGTCTCCAACTAAAAAGGCTGTTTACATTTATGGTCCTCTTCATATGCATCTTGTTAAAGCCTTTACATTGGTAGAAGAAAGCAAACAGTATAAAACACTCATTGAAGAAGCAAAACAGGTCTTAGCAAAATCTGTTGTAAAAGCTGCTTAGATTTAAAAACATAACTCCCCATCTTTAAAG
>NZ_JBHIQZ010000102.1:0-1313 GCF_042196865.1 Bartonella sp. AC130YNZD | reverse complement strand
ATAAAGGTGTTGTTTTTGATCCGCAGATTCAGGTTGTTTATCAGCATCTTCAGTTTAATCAGGCGCGTGATATTGATAACCTTGACGTGGATTTAGGAAAATTTCATCAATGGGTGGGGCGTGTTGGTGGGTGTTTAAGCAAGACGTTAGGTGTTGTGGAAGAGGGACGTGAAGTTTCTTTTTATAGTAAGCTTTCTTATTTGCATAGTTTTGAAGATAAGCAATTCGTTTCTTTTAAAAACGATTTTCAGTTAGGTTCCTTTGGTTCTTCTTTGGAAGCAGGGGTTGGGTTTAATGCCCGTCTCTCATCAAAACTTTCTCTTCGTGGAGATGTCACTTATCAGCATAAATTTAAGAAAATTGGTTTTTCTGGAACGAGTTTCTCTGCTGGATTGCGCCACCTTTTTTGAAGAGGTGCAATATGTATTTTTAGTTAAAAGGCAGAAGATTTTCTGCCTTTTAATGTATTGAAATTTATTTTGCCTCATCAATATGGTTATTTTTTTGATATAAAAGATTATAATAGATGCTTTCTTTTATGCGATGAGAAATTTTTCTAAAATTTTTGATGTCAAGATATGAGGATAGATTTCATTGTGAATATGAGAAGTTTAAACGCTGAATGCTTGTGGCATAATTTTTCAAAAAATGCGATATTGATGATTGTTTTTGTCCGTTTCTTTATTAATTTTTATAGATCATAAGTTTAGTCTTTATGAGTTTTATGCATTGTTTTGAATTTTGTTTTAGAACTTTATTGACGTTTATATCATTTAATACGCATATTATTTGTTCCCTTTTTTAGGATATTTACTTAAGAATTTTGGATAAATATTTATTTTAGAACAAACAGAGGGAGTTTGAGGTCAAATTATAATAAAAGTAAAGTATGTTTTATCGTTTTGTTATGGTTGTTGTTTTGTAAATGATAGGTGGCAGAGAAATTTCGATAAGATACAGGATATTATTTTCATTGCGGTCATGCGCGGATATCACCATTCTTTTTTCAGCATTCAATATTTGCGCAGATTTTAGCACTCGAGAATGTTCATAAGAAGCTAATTCACCTTTTTTCAAAAGTCCTTCTTTGCATGCCAGCTTCGTTTGTGATGGACAAGGGGTTAATTGATTAAATATAAACAGGTTTGAAATGAAAGAAATTTATAATATTCAGTTTTTATTCAATATGTAAAATGATGAATGAGCATTCTGAATTATTGCATGAAATTTTCCTAAATCAATATCACGCGCCTGATTAAACTGAAGATGCTGATAAACAACCTGAATCTGCGGATCAAAAACAACACCTTTAT
>NZ_JBHIQZ010000101.1:0-1338 GCF_042196865.1 Bartonella sp. AC130YNZD | reverse complement strand
TTTAAAGCTACAAAGTGCTTTAGATAAACGTTTTGGACAGGATGCCATTCATAAACAAGACTTTGACTTGTCAAAAGTAATACCTCAAAACCAGCCTCCGGATAAGAAGCTTATGAGTGAGTTTCAAACGGCTGTTAAATTTTTGCAACAGAGACAACAGGAGCAAATCAATGCGATAGCGCGTGAAAGATCAAAAGATGTGATACGGTAAGGTAAGGGATAAAAACTTGCTTCTATAGCTTATTTGAGCTATAATAAATATCAACAAAGGAGAATTTTATGTTGAGTGAAGAGGAAATTAAACGACGTCGCTTTGATGCTAAAAATGCATTAGCAAGCCAACGTTTAGAGGGGTTGGAACCAGATCCACAAGTTGTTGCTCAAGTAGAGCGTTATATTATAGGTGAACTTGAAATAAGTGATATTATCAAAGATTATATAGAGCGGGTAAAACGTGGAGAAGTATAAAGGGGGCGTTGATCCTTATACTGATGCTGAAACTGGTGTGATGTATAATCGGTTTGGTATTAAAGATGAAGCTACGCTAAAGTATGTAGAGTCTACTCTCGCTTATGCAAAATCTCTTGAACTTAAGCGTACTCCTATTAGGGGTAGGTTTGATCTTAATCATATGAAAGATATTCACAAGAAGCTATTTGGTGACGTCTATGAATGGGCAGGAGAGATCCGTTCAATAGATATTACCAAAGGTGGTTGTTTATTTGCTTATCATCATCAGATTGAAAGCTACGCACCGAAGATTACACAGCAGCTTGCCAAAGAACAATATCTGCGTGGTCTTGATGCGGATAAATTCAGCCAGAGAGCTGGATATTATATGGGTGAAATAAATGCGTTGCATCCGTTTCGAGAGGGAAATGGACGTACTCAGCGTGAATTTATTGGTCAACTTGCTTGTGAAGCTGGCTATAATATTGACTGGGACGGTATCACGCGAGAGGAAATGACAAAGGCATCAATTGAGGCACTTTATGGTACTTCTGAATTACTGTCTGAGCTTATTCGTAAGAACCTTACTGAATTTACAAAGAATAGAGAGATTGATGTTTATCAAGGTTTTGGGGGAAAAATAGCTTCTGATGTACAGAACAATAAAGAATTATCCGAAGAACAAAAGGAAAAAATTACAACGGTTTTTAATAAAGTGAAGACAGCTTTTAGCAGACTTCAAAAAGAAGAACCCAAGGTTGAACAATCACAAAAAGATTTGAATGTTTCTTCAAAAGCAACAGAAAAAGCTCCATACCTTGCTGCTTATACGGATAACTCTAATCTAGAACAGAAGGTGCTAAGCGCTCTTAGAAATAAAAAATCTTA
>NZ_JBHIQZ010000100.1:0-1400 GCF_042196865.1 Bartonella sp. AC130YNZD | reverse complement strand
CGCTGTACGCCTGATCTAGAGCTTAATACAGCAAGCGCCATTGAGAGCGGTAGAGTCTATTTCAATGTCGAATTCACACCAACAACACCAGCAGAACACATCACATTCCGTTCACGCATTGTAAATGATTACTTAGAGGAGATTTTTTAATGGCTATCCCCGTTTTACCAAGAGTTTTGAAATATTTTAACATTTTTGTCGACGGTATTCCCTATCAAGCAAAATGTGAAAGCGTAACATTACCGAATTTGAACTTGGTTGTTGAAAGTTATCGCGGCGGTGGCATGGATAGCTCCATTGAAGTTGACCTTGGTCTTGAAACCCTCACGCTTAGCATGACCATTTCTGATTGCTCTCCAGAATTGATGGCACTGTTGGGGCGCACAGATGTCGACATTTCATTACGAAGTTCAATGCAAGCGCAAGGCACACCCGCAGAAGGTGTTGTCATTACCATGAGAGGACTATGCAAAGGCTTTGAAATGGCAGAATGGCAACCGGGCAGCAAAGCAACTTCTACGGCTACATTCACATTGCAATATTTCAAATATGTCCAGAAGGACGTTGAAATCGTTGAGATAGATGTCCTCAACTTGGTGAGAAAATTCAATGGCGTCAATCAACTCGCAGACCATAGAGAAAATATAGGATTATAAAATGACAGTACAAACAAGCATTACACATAAATTACTTGTACCGGTTACTTTTGAGGGAAAAGAGCACACCGAAATTACCTTACAGCGCCCCAAAACAAAAGATGTGCAAGCAATCGACAAAAAAGAAGGCATAGAGCAAACAATTGCTATGGTTGCACGCCTTTCTGGATGGGCACATGAAGCGGTTGGAGAACTCGATATTAATGACTTGTCGAGCATTGGAGAGATTTTGGAGTCTTTTATCAAGCGGCGGGACACCTCGACTGGGAAACCGCTGCTAAACTCATAGCCGATATCGCCATTGTTTTTCATTGGTCTCTTCCGGACATGATGGAAATGGAACCGCAAGAACTCATATTCTGGCGAAAACAAGCAGCAGAAAGGTATAAGACAAAATGAGTGAAAAAGTTGCTGATGCAAAGGTGAGATTGTCTCTTGAAGACAAACTCACCGCACCTCTCAAACATCTTCAAAAAAAAATCGATACATTGTCAAAAACACTCTCACATAGTTTGGGTATTCCGCGCTTTTCTGCTGCTGTCAAAAACATGACAAAAAGCCTTCATGGCGTTCAAAGTGCTCTTGGAGTGGCGGCAAGTCGTGCTTCAGTCTTTACCGGTGTCTTAGGGCTTGCTGGTGGTGGTCTTGTGGCAAGTGTAGCCGCCCTCACCATGAAAACCATGCATCTGGGAGATAGTCTTTATCACGCATCACACCACTTAAATATGAGTGTTACGGCACTTC
>NZ_JBHIQZ010000099.1:0-1410 GCF_042196865.1 Bartonella sp. AC130YNZD | reverse complement strand
TGCCCTGAAAGCAACGTGTTATAGCGAAAATTATACTGTTTAAGCGAAAAAGGACGCCCATACCCTAAAGAAAAAGATAATTTGGAAAATTGCCCTTTGGGTGAATTTTTTGTTACATTCTCTTGCTCTTTATCGTCATAAGCGCCAAGAATTGCCAACCCTTTATGAAACCCTATATGCGCGCTTAATTCTCCTCCAAGCCACTTGCGCGAGTGATCAAGCTCAAAGGTTGCAATAGCTAGTTTACGGCTGGAAACATCAACCCGACTGCCCATAATAAAATTATCAGAATATTTCCATGTCAACCGTCCCGTAACCCAAGTCTTTCCCTTTTGATCACGATCGATAACCCGTGAAATCCACGGTGTAAGCGATAAAGACTTGCCCGCAGTCATAATATCGGAAAATATTCCCTTAACACTCGAATGATATTGGCTCCACGTCCCATCAAAACCAGTTGTCCAAGTGCCATAGGGAAGAGAAAATGATCCCGTTAGAGTATCACTATTGGGGCGCTTGTGAGAAAAATGATACGGACTACCATCCATAGAGCGCTGATAGCTAAACGACCATTGATCATTGATCCCTAACAGATCATCAAAAGAAAGGCTCAAGCGCGTTTGATAAAGCCCTGTTGCTTTAGCGCCAAGATTATCGCTGGAAAGCGTGATAAGCCAAGGTTTCTGTTTTTCAATATGAACATCGAGTATCGAACCACCCGAATTGCCACCAGCACCAAGATTAATGGTGGCTTGGCGTGAAAAAAGCCGATTGATTTGATCAAGCCCTTGCTCTATCTGGCGCAGATTGGTCGGCTTTCCAATAAGGTTTGGAAAAGCCGTGGTGATTTCTCCTTGAGATTTCCTTCCAACTTTATGCCCATCAAGGGTAATATCTTCCATCACACCTTCAACAACAACAATCTTGAGATGACCGCCGCTTAAATCCTGCTCAGGCAAATAAGCCCGCACCGCAATATAGCCGCGCTTCATATAAAGCTTGGTCACCGCTTTGAGCACTTTATTGATTTCGGCAATCCCCAAACACCGTCCTTCCCAAAGAGAAATGGCTTCATGAAGGTCGGTATGAGAAATCAACTGAACATCAACAAATTCAATGCTTTTGATCAGCAAACAGGTTGTACTAGGCGAAGCACCATAGGGAGATATGGTATCATCGTCTGGCAAAAATACCTCATGGGTTTTGTTTTTACGCTGCAATTGCTGAAAACGCTGTTGTTGCGTTTGTTGTCGTTGGATGCTCTCTGATTGATTAATCGCTTTCTCACGAATGTTTTGGGCAAAACTCGCCAACGAGAAAAGGCACAAAATAGCCGCAAAAACAAAAGTGAAAAAAAATCTATGCATTCATTGTGCCCTCAAAATGAGCAACAAAATGAACCATATCATC
>NZ_JBHIQZ010000098.1:0-1450 GCF_042196865.1 Bartonella sp. AC130YNZD | reverse complement strand
GAAAGGCAAGGGAAACGATTCCTGTCGGACCATGGCGTTGTTTTGCTATAATAACCTCAGCTTTGCCCTTGGCTTGCTCCATTGCCTCTTGCCATTTGCTATACTCAGAGGTGCCTTCTTTGGGTTCTTCATTTTTGAGATAATATTCTTCACGATAAACGAACAGAACAATGTCGGCATCTTGCTCGATTGAACCAGATTCACGTAAATCAGAGAGTTGTGGACGTTTATCGGTTCGGTTTTCAACTTGTCGCGAAAGTTGTGACAGAGCAATGATGGGAATATTGAGTTCTTTTGCAAGTGCTTTTAATCCGGTGGTAATGGCTGTAATTTCTTGAACGCGATTTTCTAATGAACGCTTTGAACCACTTGTCATGAGTTGGATATAGTCGATAATCAAAACATCTAAACCATGTTGTCGTTTCAGACGCCTTGCACGGGCGGCCAATTGTGCAAGGGAGACACCCCCGTTTGATCAATATAAAGAGGGATTGTTTGTAAAGAGCGCATTGCGTAAATGATGTTGGTAAATTGCTCTTCTGAGATATTACCACGACGCATATCCGAAGAAGAAACCTTTATTTGTTCGGAAATAATACGAGTTGCAAGCTGTTCAGTTGACATCTCAAGTGAGAAGAAACCAACAATACCCCCTTCATTGGCTTGGCTGTTATCACGCTTACAAGCATTAGCAATATTAAAAGCAATATTGGTAGCAAGTGATGTTTTACCCATACCAGGGCGTCCAGCTATGATAATCAAATCGGATGGTTGTAGCCCTCCCATTTTTTCATCAAGGGTTTTGATATGGGTAGCTATCCCTGAAAGCTGTGAGGAACGCTTTTTCGCAGCGCTTGCCATGTTAAGTGCTTTTGCAATGGCTGTATCAAAGTTTTCAAACCCACCTCCATATTTTCCTTTTTCGGCTAACTCAAATAATTGATTTTCAATCGTTTCAATTTGTTGGGAAGGTGTGAACTCCAGAGGCGCATCAAAAGCTGTATTGGCAACTTCATTGCCAAGATTAATCAAAGACCGGCGGATAAAAAGATCGTAAATGACACGTCCATAATCTTCAGCGTTAATAATAGTGACTGCCTCTGTGGCTAAGCGAACAACATACTGGTATACAGTAATATCTCCAATTTTTTCTTCCATTTGGATATAGGGCTTAATTGTAATGGGGTTTGCAAGATGACCCTTTTGAATAATTTGTAAGACAATCTCAAAGATCTTTTGATGTAGCGTTTCAAAAAAATGTTCTGCTTTGAGAAAGTCTGAAACGCGATCGAGTGCATTATTATTAATCAGGATTGCTCCAAGTAATGCCTGTTCCGCTTCAATATTATGGGGAAGTTGACGAAAAGAAGAAGCAAAATTATCTCTTGGATTTTCTGTTTTTAGCATGTTCAGTGTTCTCATTGCTTTCTTTTCCCTTGTTTGGTGCCTC
>NZ_JBHIQZ010000097.1:0-1469 GCF_042196865.1 Bartonella sp. AC130YNZD | reverse complement strand
TTGTCAGTTTTGTCAGTTCCTTTTAGACCCTCTATTATTTTGTTTAATGAGAAAAATAAAAATCATTATATTTCAATGCGTTAATGTTTTAAAGAAACAACTTATATTAAATACAATCAGTAAATACAATCTATAATATATATAAAAAGGGGTTTTGTAGGGGTTTTGGGGGTTTTAAGAACCTACAAAACCTATAAGTAAAATGAATATACATAACTCTCTTTAAACAAAGCTTTTGAAAACAATAAAGCACTCATTTTAGATTACGGTATAACCTCTTAAAGGCAATGTAAAAAAATCTAACTCTATTTAAGATGGGGTTTCTTATAAATCTTAAAGCAATCCAAAGTAGAGTATCTAAAAGTGCAAGTTTTTTCTTTTTAGAATAACGCATGATAAATTATCCTTTTAAAGATTGTATGTAAGCAATGTATAAAGGGGTATAGAACCTATAGGTATAAGACCTTTTACCCCTTGTGAGTTTATCATACCCATTATGTGAGCATGCTTTATAAGTTATTCAGCTTCTCTTAATACCAAATTTGGTAGTTTTTTTACGATTTTCATTGTTTCTAAACTTACGGTAATAACCCTTTGAAACAACTCTAGAGGGTAGGCAGGGTTGCCAACGGTTTCAACAGCATAACGATTAGCATCATTGACAATACCACTCTTTTTATCAGTCTTAACACATTGACGCCCCATAACCCATTCAAGAGCAGGTTTGCCGTTAACGATATACTCATAAGCTTCAAGAGGGATATCTGTTATTGTGATATTGCTGTTATAAAAAACAGTTGATTTATCCTTTTCCTTACTATTCCCAGAAAATTTCATTTCTGTAACGTAGTAAAATTCTTCGGGATTAGAGATCTCTGTAACTTTTGGATTACCCTTTTTAAAAGTTACTGGATACGGCTCTACATCTTCATAATTCACGTGCAAATGACCCAGTTCACGCCCTGCTGTTACAAATTTCCAAAAATCATCAGCACTCTTTACACAAGGGATACGAGGCAATTCTTTAGAAAGGTTATCAGCATAACGGGCACGATAATCTTCCGAATGCAAAATTCCGTAAACATAATAGAATAGATCATCTTTTGTTATGGTTTCATTAGGATAAGCCGCTTTAAAATGTGCTAATCCTTCATCAGTAATGGCATCACGCCTCTGTAAATTAGCTGTTGCGTTTGCTTCTGTAGAGTTTGTAAATAAATGGGATTGGTTATTATCTTTATCCTCTAAAGATTCAATATCCTCATAAAGATACCTTGGAAAGCATTGGCTACCACCATCTATCATATTAAGATCAGGTATATTATTAGTCATAAGTACAGAAAAATCACTTCGTGAACCTGTACCAGTAACTTGTATTATTCTATTTTCAATCGCTCGTCCTATCGGAAATATATGCGGCATTTTATAAACCATTTCATTAAAGGCGCGATTATAATAGAGCCATTGTT
>NZ_JBHIQZ010000096.1:0-1538 GCF_042196865.1 Bartonella sp. AC130YNZD | reverse complement strand
GCCAATGTATGCATGTGTCACAGAGGATAACTCGCATTAGCTCTCACTCAATTACCTGATTGGAAATATGAAATTAAGCACCTCTAAAAAATAAACTTGCAGATTTTTAAAAACTGGAGTGCTCCACATGCCTCCCAGCACCCCCGCCCATTTAATTAATATAAAAAAGAGAAAGGTAATAAGATGATATTTGATGATGGAGATGGATATGTAATAACACGTGAGTGTGCAAAGTTTTTTAGTGTATCCACAACCACGATTCGTAATTAGGTGCTTCAAGGAGGGGCCAGAGCTATATAAGCTAGGGAGAGCAGTGAGATGGAGAAAGAAAGAGATCTTATTCTTCACTCCAAAGAAAAATAAGGAATAAATTAGCTAAAGTTGTATAAACCGTAGAAGGTGGTCTAAAAGTTGATCTTAAAATAGCTCTTTAAATAAAAAATCTATATATTTAATATGTTAAAGATACAAAATGGTGCCCAAAAGAGGCAAATAAAAAGCAAGTAAAATAAAATAGTTATGTCTAATATAAGGGAATAGGTGAATCTTGATTCTATTGAGTTTTTTTGCCTCTATCCCTCATCTTTTTGAAGCTTTTTTATGGCTTCAAGAGAGAGTCTTTTACGGTCTGCGCTCTTTGTGTAAAGAGATGCCATAGCATCATTTGTCCAGCCAAAAATTGCTTTGAGTTGTGATACTGTTGCACCAGAATTAGCTGCGCGTGTTGCTGCTAATTTTCTTAAGCCATGTGCTGATTTTTTGATTCCCGCTACGTTACAAGCCTCACGAAAAAGGTTGCCAAAACTTTCTTTAACTAGTTTTTTACCTTCTTTACCACAAATGAATGTTTCTTCTCCAATAGGACCAGTTTCAAGCGTTTTGGCTAATTCCGGTAAAATAGGTAGAAAGACATCTGTTTGGAATTTACTTTTCTCTGTTTTGAGATGAATGATATTATTCTTTACATCTTTCCAGCCAATGCGGACCGCATCACCACGACGCAAACCCGTATACAAAAGGACATCAATCCAAACGCGTTCATGGGTACCATGGGACCATCTTTGATAATATTTCTCAACATCTTCTTCTGTCCAAACAGCAAACCCATCTTTGTTATGAAGGGCTGGTCTTTTAACACCTAAGGCTGGATTATTTTCTAAAAGACCTTGGTCAATCGCCCAATTAAAAAGCCCATTAAGGGCTTTCAGAAAGTTTCTAGCCATTGCTGGTGTTTCTTTGCGTCGTTCAACGCCGGCTATGATATGTTTCTTTTCAATTGCTTTGTATGGAATGTTTCCTATGGTATCACATACCTTCATAAGGATGAGTTCTTTTTGTTTTTTTGTAGCTTTAGTGTAGCTATGCCAATTAGAGCTGTTAAAGTATTGTTTAAGCAGCCATGCAAATGACCCTTCAATCAGTTTGCCGATTTTCGGTTTTGGAGGGATTATGCCTTGTAATTCGGCAAGTGCGCTTTTGTAGTTATCAACAAACTCTTGCGTTCCATAGGTGCCGCGTATTCTAATACGTGGTCCATG
>NZ_JBHIQZ010000095.1:0-1544 GCF_042196865.1 Bartonella sp. AC130YNZD | reverse complement strand
ATCATGAGATTCCTTCCCTGTAATAAACACCGCAAAAAGAGCCGCTGTCCTTTTTCGATCAAGTTCTGCGTCGTCATAGGATTCGAGTTGAAAGATCTTTGTCATAGAGCGCGTTATTTTTGGAGAACCGCGCAATTGTCCAGCAATCCGGCGCTCTTTGATATGAATGACCATTTCAGCAGGCACACGTATGCGTTCTTGACTCTCAAAGACTGTGTTGAAAGGGCAATCATCATAGGGGTGATGTTTCCAAAAATGATAAGCAACGCGCTTACCACTGGCATTAAATTCAATACCCATACGAATGTAATTGCCTTCAATCTCAGCAGGTCCATTGTAAGTTAAATCCAGCATTTCGGTTGGATAAACTTGTAATTGAAGCGGCACACCAGAGCGCCCATAAAGGTCGACATAATGCAATCTTACAAAGCATTCTCCGGTTAGAAAGACCTCTCGTGCAATGGTTGCTTGAAGTCCATAAAAGTTGGCATCTTCATCATAGTCCGCCTCATCAACCCATTGCCACCATAAGTCTAAAAGCTTTTTCTTTTCTTCTTGAAAACCTTCAATACGAGGATAAGGTTTAATCCCATCACTAACAGCCGCAGAGACCCATTCTTCCGTTGCAGACCCATAAAGAGATTCATTGTCATAAAGCCATCTTGAACGAGCAACAATGGTATCACCGCATTCCTCAATGGCTTTATTGATATGTTTTTTGGCGGGGTCAAAACCACCCATGCGACGGCTTTTACTTGCAGCTTCAAAATGGGGATTGTGTTGACGAGAAATTTTAAAAAAGCCTGTGAGTTTATTGAAAAAACCAGCCATTAATAGCCTCGTGATATATTAAAATAGAAAACGCGTGAACGCTTGCGTCCTTCAAGGTTGGCTATTTGTGTATTGATCATCTCAAGCGCTCTGCGGAGTTCCTCAACAGAACGATTGCTTACTTGCTTATCGCCATGGCGCACCGATTGTGCTCCCGAATAAAGAGCTTCTTCAATTTGCTCACGCCGCCTTTTTAAGTTTTCAAGTCTCTCAATTTTGCTGTTAATTGGTTCTAAAGTTTCACCCACAAATTACCTCCAATCCCCTCGCATATAAGGATTCATCATTGTTCTGAATGGCTTCTTTTGAGGCTGTGCTGTCTGAGATCTTCTTGGAGCAGGAGAGGGGGCATGTCTTGGTGTTGGCTGCTCTAAAGAGCCTTCAACTTTAAGTTTTTCCAAACGCTCTTCTAAGATATCGACTTCTCGATTAAGGTTTATTCCTGCCGAAATCAGACCTTGTAAAGCAGCATAAGCATAAACCCTACAGTCCAAAGCTTCGTTTCTTGCCTTTTCACTTTTTTGCCATTCGATACGCTTGAAGCCTTTAAAATATTTGATGACTTTTCTTTCAGCGGTCAGCTGGTCAAAATATTCTCGATCAAGGCTTTTGTGAAAATGCGTTGCACCAGCCCCCGTTGCTTCAGGACCCGATTTTTTAAACCGTGCTGTAATGATATCTTTCGCGGCGTCAACCCCAACAATATAAAGATT
>NZ_JBHIQZ010000094.1:0-1576 GCF_042196865.1 Bartonella sp. AC130YNZD | reverse complement strand
ACACGGCTTTTACAATCAGATCTCATCAAACCAGAGGATATGGAATATAAGTTCCGTCATGATATCCATGCCAATGAAATTGTCTTACTTGCCTATTACATAGCAGCGATTAACATTGAATCGACTTATCATAGTCTTATGAAAGGTGATTACATTCCCTTTAAGCATATTGGCTTAACCGATACATTTCGAATGCTTGAAGAAAAGAACCTTCTGCAAAAATTATTCAAAGAAAACAGTGAATATTTAGAACATCAAAAGAAACTGGATATTAAAGTTATCCTTGGTAACCCCCCTTATTCGGTAGGACAAAAAAGCGAAAATGATAATGCAAAGAATACACCTTATCCTACTTTAGATAATCGTATTCGTGAAACCTACGCTGCTCAATCCAAAACAACTTGTGTACAGGCGCTTTATGACAGCTATATCCGCGCCATTCGCTGGGCTAGTGATCGTATAAAAGACCGTGGTGTGATTGGTTTTGTCACGAACGCGGGGTTTATCAATGGAAGTTCTATGGATGGTTTACGAAAATGTCTCATTGAAGAATTTAGCAGCCTTTATATTTTCCATTTGCGGGGGAATGCTCGGACTTCTGGAGAACAACGTAAGAAAGAAAATGGTGGAATTTTTGGTGAAGGCTCTCGTGCCCCTATAGCTATTTCTATTTTGGTTAAAAATCCAAATTCACAACAGCATGGCAAGATATATTTTCGTGATATTGGAGATTACCTCACGAGAAAAGAAAAGCTTACGATAATTGAAAAATTTAGGAGTATTGATGGCATTACACGGAGCAAAGAAGGTTGGCAAATAATTACACCAGATAAACATGGTGATTGGATTAATCAACGTGATGAAAGTTTCAAAGCATTTTTAGCTATGGGTGCTAAAAAGGGGCATGATAAAAAGCTTTTTGAGACTTATTCTTGTGGTCTAAAAACCAATCGTGATGCATGGGCATATAACTCAAGCCGTGAAATAGTGGCAAAGAACATGAATAATATGATTACGTTCTATAATAGCGAAGTAGAACGTTTTAATGACACTTATACACATGCTGACAATAAAGTACGTACAAAGAATGTAGACAGTTTTGTCAATTCCAATGAAAGGAAAATCAGTTGGAGCTATAGTGTTAAGCAACAGTTAATTAGAGGAAAGATTTTTGAATTTGAAGAGACATGCCTTACTCAAAGTTCATATCGTCCTTTTACGAAACAATGGCTCTATTATAATCGTACTTTTAATGAATCTCTCTATCAAATACCATATATGTTTCCTATGGAAGGAATTGGTAAAAACAGAGTAATACAAATTGCAGGTATAGGAGCACTGAAAGATTTTTCTGTTATCATGATTAAAACTATTCCTAACCATGATGCAATAGATAAAGGACAATGCTTTCCAAGATATCTTTATGAGGATATTGAATCTTTAAAAGGTAAAGATGATAACCAATCTCATTTATTTACGCATTCTACAGAAGAAAACAAAACAGCTGGTTTACAGAGGCATGATGCCATTACGGATGAAGGATTAGCACATTTTAAAGCGGCTTATCCTAATGAAA
>NZ_JBHIQZ010000093.1:0-1577 GCF_042196865.1 Bartonella sp. AC130YNZD | reverse complement strand
AATTTCTTGCAGAAATATTGCTATTTTAAAAAAACGAGATGTTGAAGTGCCTTCAGATTATGAAGGGATTAATTACATTCCTTTTAATGAACACGTAAAAGAGACTCTCCCAAAACTTGTTGAACTATTAAATACAGCCGGATTCAATTTAGATACAGTTAACTACTGAATTTTTTTCTGCATGAAGTATACGAAAAATATGCACTATTCTTTGTTCTTCGGATAAGGCTTTAGGAGTATATGGGATAAAAACGTCCCGTACGGGTTTATTTTCTTGTAATAAAAGCATAAAATGATATAATCATCCCGAAAGGGACGATTATGATTGAAAGCAGAATGAAAATATTGGGTTTTATTGTTAGAAATACACGTAAACAACAAGGATTAACACAAGAACAGTTAGCAGCTACATCAGGGGTTGGTGTGCGTTTTATCCGTGATTTAGAAAGAGGCAAAGAGTCTTGTCATGTTGGAAAAACCATACATGTGCTTTCAATGCTTGGTCTTGATATTCAGATTGAAAATGAAAAATTATGACCCGTACACTTGATGTTTATTTACACGCAAAATTAGTAGGTCAATTACAACAAGAAAAAAGTGGAGATCTCACGTTTCTCTACGATACTGATTATTTGTATAAAGATTTATAGCTTTAGCTTGCATATTTTCGTAGATCTTGCGCATTACCTTCATATTATTCATCCGCATATCAAGGATAGACTTTTCAATATCTGTTAAACGCCCTTTATCGAGATTTTTCAACCGTGTATAATGTGATGCCATTGCTCGTCTAGCTGCATCATAAGGCAATCCATTTTTACGAAGCTTTGGTAGATTATGTCCCCTATTGATTATGTCATATTGCTTAGGATCAGAAACAATTATTACATGATCTTTAATAACATCTATTTCCGCTAAAGCTGTTCTGAGGCTCCCTGCCATAGATTTACTATTGGAATATCTAAACAAATCATTTTTTACAATTTTGCGTTCTGTACTAATAAGTAATGATAAGTTATTGCTACGTCCAATATCACAAACATGATCATACAATTCATTCCACACACTACATAGCCTCTTAGTCGCTAATGTTTGAGCACGACTTTCTACATAGTTATTTTCACGGAAAAAAATCTTTTCTATCTTGTCGTCTTCTTCAGAAATAATCGCCTCCTATCATAATACCTTTGTCTAACCAATCTGGACCATATTTCTCATCAGCTTTTTTTGTAGAAAATCCCATATCACGAATAAATTGTGCTCCATGTTCAGATCTAAGAAACAAAAGTGTATGTGCTGGAGGCTCAGTCATTGCCAACCATTCCCATGCTGTGTTGCCATCACCGGCATGATCTGCAGCTTCTGACTCGGCAGTATAAATACCATCTTGATCTAAACCGCCTACTCGTAATTCCTCGCGTTCAGCATCAGTCATATAACTTTTGGGTAATTTCTTTTGCATAGGAAATTCCTTTCTGTAATCTGTCTTGAAATATTAATCTAATGATTAAATCTGATCAATCAAATTTCCTATTTTATCATTGATCATTTTAATTATTCTATCAGAAAAAACGATC
>NZ_JBHIQZ010000092.1:0-1596 GCF_042196865.1 Bartonella sp. AC130YNZD | reverse complement strand
GGGGTATTGTTTCCAGAAGAGTTTGGGGACCGGGTAGCCATTGATGCTATCACCAGAACCATTCGTGCTGCCAAGCCCGTTCAGATGATCCGTTGGATGAGTGACAATGGCTATAGCGCCATTCTCCATGGATCAGTGGTAATCACCAGTGTCACGAAAGATCACGACTATATTAGTCGCTCTGGTCAATCGGGGCGCATTCGCTATGCCATTAGCTTGTTACCGTTTTTCGATGGAGGAAAACCACAAGGTCAATATCAGGTGGGACAATACCAAGAGGGATATGGTCAATATTCCCAAGGAGGAGAAACGCCATGAAGATACCAGAAAAGCACCTCGTGGTAGAGCTAGAAGATATGAGTCTCGATCTGATCTGCTTTCACCATGCCATGGCTGTGTTAGGGGACCGTTCTCAAGTTGGGGGACTAAATGGCTATTTAGAAGCCACACTGGAAGCCAATCCAGGTATTGCAGGGTATGGTGCTCTGTTGCCACGGGGCTTAAAGGTCATTCTGCCTGAGTTTGTCAGCCAAGAAAAGAACAGCGTGGTGAAGCGGTTATGGGATTAATGCGCACGCATCCTTTTATTGAGGTGAGGGTGGGGGATAAGCTTGTTCATGAGGTTTTTTACCAGCGTCTTTTAACCGCAACCATTACGGACCATGCCGGTAATGAAGCCGATACATTTGAAGCAGAGTTTGATGATAGTGGTAATGATTTAGAGGTTCCCTCAAGCAACAGCACTCTGCAAGTGATTTTTGGCTATGAGAACAGCATCAGTGCCTTTATGGGGCGTTTTGTTGTTGAGTCGGTGGTGAGTATTGGGGGCAGTGATGGAGAGATTTTGCGCCTTTGTGGCAAAAGCGCCTCGATGCGTAAAGAACTCAAAGAACAAGCGAGTGAACATTTTGATCACAAAACTGTTGGTGAGATTGTTGAGACACTCGCCAAACGCCATGGCTATCAAGCAAAGGTCAGTCCACAATTTATCAAACAAACTCTTTCTTATGTGATTCGTACAGATCAATCGGCGGTTGATTTTTTAACCCGTCTTGCGGACCGCATGCAGGCGCGTTTTTTAATCAAAGACCATAAGTTTTTATTTTTAAGCGGGGATAATTTACCAGCACTTGAACTTCATAAGCACGACTGTTCTAACTGGGAATTCACGTTAGAGCCACGCACGCAATACGGCATCATTGAAGCTTCTTATTTTGATCGCTCAACAGGGCAACAATGCCAAGTCAAGCATCAGACAGGGTTTAGCGGGCCTGTGCGGCGTCTTCGCAGTTGTTATCCATGTCAAGAGGAAGCTTTATCTGCCGCCGCTTCCGAGTCGGATCGCTTATGTCGTGCTGTAGGCAGTGGCTCTTTGTCTCTTGCAGGACGCCCTGAAATCATGGCGGATCAACCTCTCATCCTTCAAGGGTTTCGTGGGCAAATCAATGGACCATGGAAAGCCGCTACCGTCACACATCGTTATGAAAAACAAAGCGGATACACAACAGAAATCACCTTTGAGGCACCAAACAAGGGAAAAGAAAGCAATGAGAACACTGAACATGCTAAAAACAGAAAATCCAAGAGATAATTTTG
>NZ_JBHIQZ010000091.1:0-1600 GCF_042196865.1 Bartonella sp. AC130YNZD | reverse complement strand
GTCACATAATAGAATTTCTCAGGATTAGAGATCTCTGTCTGTTTTGGATTACCTTTTTTAAAGGTCACTGGATAAGGTTCTACATCTTCATAATTTACGTGCAAATGACCGAGTTCACGCCCTGCTGTTACAAATTTCCAAAAATCATCAGCACTCTTTACACAAGGGATACGAGGTAATTCTTTGCATAAATTATCAGCATAACGGGCACGATAATCTTCTGAATGAAGCAAACCGTAAACGTAATAGAATAGATCATCTTTAGTGATTTTTTCATTAGGATAAGCTGCTTTAAAATGTGCTAGACCTTCATCAGTAATGGCATCACGCTTCTGTAAACCAGCTGTTGTGCTGTCTTCTATAGAATTCGTAAATAAATGGGATTGTTTCTCACTTTTACTTTTTGAGACCGTAGTCTCTTCGTAAATATAGCGTGGAAAGCATTGACCAGTATCTATTGCATGAAAATTAGGCACATCCTTAGCCATAAGTACAGAAAAACCTGATTGGGTTCCTGTTCCTGTAATTTGTATCATTCTATTTTCAACCGTTTTCCCCATAGGAAATATGCGCGGCATTTGATAAACTCTCTCATTGAAAGTACGATTATAATAGAGCCACTGTTGTGTAAAAGGACGATACAGACTTTGTGTAAGGCACGTATCTTCAAGTTCAAAAACTTTTCCTTTTACCAGTTCTTGCTTAACATTATAGCTCCAACTGATTTTCCTCTCATCTACATTGACGAAATTATTTACAGCATTTTTATGTATCTTACGGTTAGCATGTACATAAGTATCATTAAAACGTTTTACTTCACTATTATAGAAGTTAATCATATTATGCATATTTTTTGTTAAAGCTTTACGGCTTGAGTTATATGCCCATGCATCACGGCTAGTTACGACACCACACGAAAAATTTTTAAAAAGTTTTTTACCATGACCTTTTTTAACACCTTTATCACCTATAGCTAAAAAGGCGTTGAAACTGTCATCACGTTGACCAAGCCAATCACCATGCTTATCTGGTGTAATTATTTTCCAACCATCTTCACGTGTAATACCATCAATACTTCCAAAATCCTTAATTGTCTTAAGCTTGTCCTCTCTTGTGCTATAATCTTCAATGGCATGGAAATATATCTTGCCATGCCGTTGTGAATTTGGATTTTTAACCAAAATAGAAATCGCTATAGGGGCACGAGAACCTTCACCAAAGATTTTACCTCCTTCTTTTTGAGAAAGCTCTCCAGAAGTTCGTTGATTACCCCGTAAATGGAAAATATAAAGACTGCTAAATTCCTCAACGAGACACTTGCGTAAACCATCCATAGATTTTGTATCTATAAAACTTGCATTCGTAACAAAACCAATCACACCACGGTTTTTTATACGGTCACTCGCCCAGCGAATGGCGCGAATATAGCTATCATACAAATTTCTTTTTAGTTTTGCTTGAGATCTTGATGCGTATGTATCACGAATTCTTGTATCAAGTGCAGTATAGGTTATATTCGCATTATTATCATTTTCGCTTTTTTGACCTGTTGAATAAGGAGGGTTACCAAAGATAACTTGGATATCCAGTTTCTTTTGAT
>NZ_JBHIQZ010000090.1:0-1603 GCF_042196865.1 Bartonella sp. AC130YNZD | reverse complement strand
TGGAGTTGGGGCGTGAAGTGCGTGTGGCAGCGCTTGTGCAAAGAAGTGA
The DNA here is from genome assembly GCF_042196865.1 of Bartonella sp. AC130YNZD. NCBI lineage: Bacteria > Pseudomonadati > Pseudomonadota > Alphaproteobacteria > Hyphomicrobiales > Bartonellaceae > Bartonella > Bartonella sp. AC130YNZD. The sequence continues at coordinate 1,554 of NZ_JBHIQZ010000090.1, read as the reverse complement.
AAATTACGCACCAGAGCGGGTGATTACGGCAATAAAGCGCCTTCTCCCAAAACGTCTGGAGGACACGTTGATACAGAAAATCATCGTATGATTTCGTATATCGGTTGTGAGGATGGTTGCAGTTATGTGTGGCAATTTTTGTCTGGTTGTTATCCCGTGACGAAATGGCATACAGGGGAACAAGGAAGCAGTTTACGTGTAGACGTAAATGTTATGTTGGGAGGAGGCGATTGGTCCGGTGATGCTAGTAATGGTGAATTTGCGCGGAATTTTGCGCATTGATCACTCCGAACGCCTCTTAGATATGGCTAAGAAATTAGACATATCTGTAGGATTTTTATCTTCTGTCGAGATTGGCAAAAAATCTATTCCTGTAGGACTGGAGGAAAAGATCATAGAGCTTTATGGTTTAGATAAAGAGAAGGCTTTACTCTTAAGGAAAGCAGCTTATGCTTGTCGCAAAAGTTTTACAATCAAGACTTCTGATCCGTTGAGGCGTGAAGCGGTTGGTGAGTTTGTTAGAAATTTAGAGAGTTTTTCACAACAAACCGTAGCAGAATTAAAAGACTTTCTTGAGAAAGTTGGTAAAAAAAGAGGCGTCCTATAGAGATGTGTTGCAAAACCCTATTCCCTCACTTTATATTTGGGAGTCCCTCATTACAAAAAACATTTGGAAAATCAATAAATTATTTTGGATAAAAAAGAGCATGGTGCCCCCAGAGAGCGAATCAGGCTTTAGCAACAAGATTCAAAGTATATAAAGATGTGTAAGGGCGTATTGATGTCTATAGCTTTTTATGATTCAATAAAAAAAGTAAGTATTAAAGAAAAAATCTCAAATCAGAAATTAAAGGTGGTCTAAAAGGTGGACGAGAGGGGACGTTAAGTGAGGGCGATTCATCGGTTATCAGCATCATTCGTAAAGACGTCTCCGCAGGGTAAATATTGTGACGGGGCAGGGCTATGGTTGAATGTTCGAAAAGACAATACACGCTCTTGGTTCTTTCGTTATACATACCATAACAAACGCCGTGAAATGGGGCTTGGTCCAGTCGCACAACTTTCTCTGAAAGAAGCGCGCGAACTTGTCAAACATTATAGTACTATTCTCAGAGAAGGCAATGACCCTATTGTCTTTCGAGAACAAACTGTCTTAAAACAGCAAAGCAACATATTCAGTGAGATTGCAACTGCGGCTTTTGAAAGTAAAAAAGCAGAGTTAAAAAATGAAGGCAAAAATGGGCGCTGGTTTTCTCCGCTGGAATTACATGTTATTCCACACATAGGCAGCTTCTCTATAGAAAAATTAACGGCTAATATCATTCGCAATGTTCTTGCACCCCTTTGGCATGAGAAAGCAGATACAGCACGAAAAGCGTTAAACCGTATTAACATTTGTTTGAAATATGCGGCTGCTCTTGGTTTGGAGGTTGATCTACAAGCTTGTATGAAGGCACGCGCGCTTTTAGGAAAACCACGTACTACACCAACAAATATTCCTGCTATGCCATGGCAAGAAGTTCCGGCATTTTATCAGAATTTAGATGATAAGAT
>NZ_JBHIQZ010000089.1:0-1673 GCF_042196865.1 Bartonella sp. AC130YNZD | reverse complement strand
AGTTAGATTTTTTTACATTGCCTTTAAGAGGTTATACCGTAATCTAAAATGAGTGCTTTATCCTTTTCAAAAGCTTTATTTAAAGAGAGTTATGTATATTCATTTTGCTTAGAGGTTTTGAAGGTTTCTCACACCCTCAAAATACCTTCAAAAATATATCATGGGTTGTATTTATAGGTTGTGTTTTAATATAGATTGTATCTCTAAAATGTTAATGTATTGAAATATAATAACTTTTATTTTTCTATTTTAAAAAAATATATAACGGGGGGTAAAAGGAACCCTCAAAATACTCAAAATCCTCAAAATTCATAACCATAACGGTCTTTATAGCATTTCTATAAGTTACAAGCTATCTTTTGAAAAGCTTTAAAGGATCACATGATTTTCATAAAGCACGTTGTAATCATTCTATAAATCATAAGGTTATCATTCAAAAGAACTGATTAAAATTCATAAAAGGGATTTTGATAACGTAATCAGTTTTTAATTTCATACGCTTTTTCATAAGACACGTTTTAATGACTCACTAAAATGATCACTTTTGTCAGTTCAATTTACTGACACATAACTGACAAGTTTTAATCAATTCACATCATTGGTTATCTTTAAAGACTGTACTCTTGATATGGGTTATGTTTTAAAGATATTAACATATTGAAATATAATAATTTTTATTTTTACTCATTAAACAAAATAATAGAGGGTCTAAAAAGAACTGACAAAACTGACAACACTGACACGGTCTATTAAAAGGGATTTTGCTCATCTCTATAATTATCAGTTTCTATTGAGATGTTTTCATAACAGTCTATAAATTACAATTATCCTATTTATCGTTTCTCTTATGAAAATGAAAAATGATGCGGTGGCTATAAAGCATATAACAATTATAAAGAATGCGTAAAAACAGTAGCTTTGTTTAAATAAAGCAAAAATGCAAATGAATGCATTGGTTATAAGAGCGCGGTGCCTATTAAGATAGTGCAAATGATAAATGCGTTATAAATAAAATTCACAAAAAAATTAAAATTCATTTAGTAAAAAAGCTGATAGGTTATAAAGTTAAAAATACGCATTATGAGAGCGTTTTTAAATATTATAAATGTATAGATTCAAAAAACAGCGCAATCGTTTAAGAAAGCCCATAATATAGCTTTAAACGCATATAAATATAAAAGAAGCAATTCATAAGCATAAGATATTATCAATACATAACGTATCTAAAAAAATACAAAAAAATATCAAAAAAGATAAAGTATTAATTGACAATAAATACGTATTTTGTTATATAAATAATCAAGTGATGAAAACACTTGATGTTAAGCGGATAGGTTACGAAACAACCTCTCCCATGTCTTTAAAATACTGACTATCTTTTATGCTGTGATTAGCATATATGATGATTTTGTCGGGTGTAGTTACGCCATAAAATACCCTATGGGAAAAGCGTAACAACGGACTTAACACCGTGTTTTCAACGCCCGGCGCCTTTATGTGGCGTCAATTGAAAACAAGTTATGTTAAGGTTTAATTATGACAAATATCTCAAAAGACACCCCCCTTATATCTTTAAATGCAAATGAAATCGCATCTGTTAATAAACAAGAGCCTGCAAAAAAATATGAACTTACTAATGAAAACCGCGTTGTTAACGGTGTGACTTTACACCG
>NZ_JBHIQZ010000088.1:0-1725 GCF_042196865.1 Bartonella sp. AC130YNZD | reverse complement strand
AACCCACTAAATTTACCGATAGCAAATTTGGACAGACTAACAAAGCCTATCAGAGAGACGACCTGTTTGATCCTAACAGAATTTCTGATTGGGAAGAAAAAGGAAAAACGGTGTGGGGCACCAATATTGAGAGAATGGAAACAGGAAGAGCACCTATAGGTTTTGATGGTCAATCTGTTGAATTGCATCACCTAAAACAAACGCCTGAAGGGCCCATAGCAGAAATGAGCAAGGAATCTCACCAAAAATATAGTTCGGTTATTCATGCTCCTTCCAAAACACATCAATCGCTTATAGAGAGACAAAAGTTTGGTAAGTGGAGAGAGGAATATTGGAAGGAACGCGCTAAAGGATATAGAGAACAAACAAACAATAATTTAGGAGGAATAATCAATATGAAATGGAGTATCATAGGGATAGATTTTGACAGATGGGGACAGGAGCATCGGTAGTAATGCTCTACGGTTGATGAAAAGAGAGAAAAAAGAAGTTTGGAGAAATAATCTATGAAAACCTATACCTTAGCTGATGTTGCAGTATTAATTGATAAAGTGAATAAATATGATGATGATATTATCCATTTTCGTATTAAAGATAATGCAGTTGATGATCTTGTGATTGAAAAGGCGGAGAAAGCTCTTGGTTTACAATTCACATCGTCTTACAAGAGTTTTTTTAAACATTATAAAGGTGGGGATATTGGTGGTGATGAAATCTTTAGCCTTTATGAGCATCCTATAGGTGTTTCTGTTAATGATATTGTTTACCAAAACTTAAATGCTAGAAAACGCGGTTTTATGACAGCAGAACAGCTTTTCGTTAGCAGTACTGATTTTGATGAAACCTTTTACTTTGATTATACGCAGTTTAGGGATGGAGAATGCCCAATCTATGTTATGTTTCCATCTGAAGATTGCGAATATTACGCTAGCAATTTTTATGAATTCCTTTGCAAAAGAATTAAAGAAAGCGTGGGAGCTGAGATACCTGAAGGTGATCAACCAATTGAAAAGATTGAGAACACTCCCACTCCGCAACCTATCCCTTTTTACAAGAGCTTTTGGAAAAAACTATGGAGGAGGTGAAATTGATAGAGGAAATATGGAGCGTTTATAACGCACGTTTTGAGGATCATCTATGAAAACCTATACCTTAGATGATGTTATACAACTAGTTGATAAATAGGATAATTGCGATTTATTGCTTGTTATGAAAACATCTAAAAAGAGATTGATCATTATAAAGATTAGCAAAATCCCTTTTAATAGACCGTGTCAGTGTTGTCAGTTCTTTTTAGACCCTATAATTATTTTTTCAAATGAGTGAAAATAAAAGTTATTATATTTCAATAGGTTAGTATTTTAATGATACAACCTTTATTAAATAGTAACCCATAAATTCAACTCACAATATATATTTGTCAGTTATGTGTCAGTAAATTGAACTGACAAAAGTGATCATTTTAGTGAGACATTAAAACGTGTCTTATGAAAAGCAACTGATTACGTTATCAAAATCCTTTTTATGAATTTTTATCAGTTCTTTTGAAGATATAAACTTATGATTTTAGAGAATTAATTACAACGTGCTTTATGAAAGCATATGATCTTTTAAAGCCTTTCAAAAGATAGCTTGTACCCCATAAGAAATGCTATCAAGATCATTAGGTTATGAGTTTTGAAGGGATTTTGAGTTTTGAGGGTTGCTGCTATTATGTAAAAAAAC
>NZ_JBHIQZ010000087.1:0-1774 GCF_042196865.1 Bartonella sp. AC130YNZD | reverse complement strand
TCCTAGTTGGTGCCACGGCTATTTGGATGAAGATATGAATAAGAAGGTTCAGGCAGCTCTGTTTCAAAAAGATCCACAGAAACGGGCAGAAATGTACGCCGATTTACAGCGTGATTTTATGCAAAAAGGACCTTATGCGTTTATCTATCAGACATATAGTATTATTGCTATGACACCTGATGTTAAAAAATGGGTGTGGAATAGTGCACCACGTATTTTTTATAATGCCATTGAAAAATAAGCACGTTTAAAATGTTGTAATATACAACAGTGAATGTGATGATAATAACTTCGGTGTTTTGCATAGAGTTTAAAGCTTTGCAAAATATCGAAGTTTATCGGTAAAGTGCATTATAAAGTAACTCGAAGGTACTCTTCTTTAGAGAGGGACTATGCATTTTTATAGAATAATTATACATAGATATTAAGATTGTAGATTTCAATCTTAAGTGAAGAAAAAATAATAAATTTGCCGGTTTAAGAAATGGGCATACTGAATATGAGCAGAATTTAGTATTTTGTAGAAAAAGTGAGGGACCTTAAAATGTGCTATTGAGAAAAAAGTTAGTTATATGCAGGTGCGTTGGGGGAAAATGGGATTATTGTGGAGCTGGTGCTTCAAATTATACCGCTTTTCCTTAAAAAATGATGAGATGCTGAGACTGCCCTTTAGTATGGGTCCTGGAAAGTCCAAATGTCCTTGTGAGGAAGGAGTGGAATGGCTATGGTTAGAAACTATACTTATGAGAATTGTCAAAATATCGAAGGATGAGTGAGCTTTTAAAGCAACTGAAGTTGGTTCTCTGAGAACTCTTTTGAGAAAATAGCAAAAAGACTTTTAAAGCAGAAGTCCTGTTTGATGTGATAAAAAAAATCTTTGGCTTGTATGATCAAAGTTATGGGTGCTGTGACATCACCAACAGGCGCTGTCATTTGTGGTATTATTCATTGTTTATCAGATCATTTTTCGTTGTCTCTTTTGCTTTAGTTTACCAATATTGCTCAAGGAGTTGCTCCTGCTGTTTAAAGGGTTTGATATTTTATCTTTAGGAGGTGTGCTTTAAAAGCCTGATTTTTTTATTTTTGCACGTTACTGTTGCAAGGAAAATTTATACAACAAACTTTAAAGAGATAAGTCTATGAATTTAAAAAGAAAAATATTAAAAAGGAGCAGTTGTTTTATTTCTGCTTTTATTGCTTTTGGGATATTTGTGCAGCAAGTTTCAGCAAAAACACCTGCTGATACCCTCGTGATGGCTTGGGATCTTGATGCGATCAGTAATTTTGATCCTGCGCAACTCAATGACCGCTATGGAGCTGAAATTGTTATCAATGTTTGTGATAATTTGGTTGATTCTGCTAAAAATGATGGAGCTAAAATCGTTCCTTCTTTGGCAAAGAGTTGGGATGTTGTAAGCGATGACCAGAGTACGGTGATTACTTTTCATTTGCGCGATGATTTGAAGTTTAATGATGGTCGGTCTGCTGGTGCTCATGATCTTGTTTGGGGAATGAGGCGGGTTGTCAAATTGAAGCTATCTAATGCGGCAACTTTTAATGAATATGGTATCACAGAACAAAATGTTGATAAGGCTTTTCAAGCACCCGATGAGAAAACAGTGGTGATGAAATTTGATAAACCTTATCCAGCAGAACTTATTCTGAGCAATATTTCTAGGAATCGTACTGTTGCTCTGCTTGATCGTGAGACACTTATGAAACACGAACAAGATGGTGATATGGGAAATCGCTATTTGGCAAGTCACGCTGCTTG
>NZ_JBHIQZ010000086.1:0-1795 GCF_042196865.1 Bartonella sp. AC130YNZD | reverse complement strand
CAATGGCACGAAAAATTCTCAAAAGAGAACTTTGGCGTAAAAATACACAAAACAATACAGATTGCCCCCGCTTTGCACTATTCATGAAGCATGATTTAAAAGAACTTCATGGAACCTCTAACAAGTCCACTCAAAACAGCCACTGCCCTATAACGCTTTTAACAAAAGCACATACCTCTGTGACCAAAAAAGTGACACTAGAAAAACTGCTTTATTTTAACTGCTGAAGATTTCTCCCCCACATTTATATAAAGAAACCTCTAAACAAAACTGTTTAGCCCGTCAATGGTTAATACATCAATATCACCAGTTTAATGCTACAATATATTTATCAATAATTAGAGATAAACCCTCTCTCCAGCTCCTCTAAGCCACTCAACACGCATATAAACGAGACATCATGCGATCAAGAACATCCTGTCGTCAAAAACCATCATAGAAAACAATAAAGAAACCTCTTTGAGAGCCTTTCAAGACAATTACGCAAAACTCTTTTTCCTGCCTTTTCTCACCAAATGTGGAGAGCAAACAAAATCTTGATTTTCTAATAAGTTATATTTAATGGCATTCTCATCAAAGGAACCTTTCTCCAAAGATAATGATCTGAACAGAAGAGTTTTGTCCAGTGTTGTCAGTTCTTTTTAGAGCCTATATTATTTTTTTAAATGAGAGAAAATTAAAAACATTATATTTCAATAGGTTAGAGTTTTAACGATACAACCTATATCGACAATACAATCTTAAATACAATCAATAATATATTATTTGTCAGTTTGTGTCAGTAAATTAAACTGACAAAATAGACTATTTTAGTGACTCATAAAACCTATCAAAATACTCATTATGATATCTTAAAAGCACATATCAAATTTGTCTTTTTTCCATAAAACGAACAGCAAATTTCACTAGTTTGCTGATCTTATCCCATGTCATGGGCTGTGGATAAGTACCTTTAAAAACCCCTTTTGAAAAAATTTATCCGTTTTTTCGCATTTTTCTGCATTTTTTCTCAATTCGTTCAAAATGGATTTAATAAGCTTCGTTTTGATTCTTTTGATAAGAATTAACCAACTCATATGAAAACGGAGCCCTGTTGTAACAGGGCGTGAACTCAGTCACTTGCACGTGAATTATGAAACTGTAGAGCCGTATCCAGTAACCTTTAAAAAGGGTAATCCTAAATTAACAAAGATCTCTAATCCCGAAAAATTCTATTATGTAACTGAAATGAAATTCGCAAAAATTAAGAATAGTAAGAAAAAGAATAAATCAACTGTTATCTACAACAGCAATATCATCATGACAGATATCCCTCTTGAAGCTTATGAGTATATCGTTAATGGTAAACTTGCTCTTGAATGGGTTATGGGGTGTCAATGTGTAAAAACAAATAAAAAGAGTGGTATTGTTAATGATGCCAATCGTTATGCTGTTGAGATCGTTGGAAATCCTGCTTATCCATATTGGAGTTGTTTCAAAGGGTTATTACTGTAAGTTTAGAAACAATGAAAATCGTGAAAAAACTACCAAAATTAGAAATAAGAGAAACTGAATAGACTTGGCATGCTAAACTCACAAGGGGTATAGAGCTTATAACCATAATCTATACCTCTCTTGTTAAGTTGATTACATACAATCTTTAAAAGGAGTGTTTATATGCGTTATTCTAAAAAGAAATCATTTGCACTTTTAAATACTCTCATTTGGATTGCTTTAAAACTTTTAAGAAACCCACTCTTAAATAGAATTAGATTTTTTTACATTGCCTTTAAAAGATTATACCGTAATCTAAAAT
>NZ_JBHIQZ010000085.1:0-1834 GCF_042196865.1 Bartonella sp. AC130YNZD | reverse complement strand
TTTTCTGGAGACCCTAAGCGTTTATCACGAAAAGAACGAAACACCCTTTGATAATTTTCCCATGCCTCTTGATTGGGCGGTCTATCAATTAATTGCCATTCTTTATTGTCATCGGGCCAGACAATCATTTGAAAGCGTTGCAATAAACCATCATCGTTTATTCCACGGTTTATTACCTGAATGAGGGGAATAAGGCGTGAAGGTTGAATGCCTCCAATCATGGATAAGGTGACATGGGGGATAAAAATGGTTCCACGCTCTATACGGTCATAGGTAAATTGATCATCGCCATTAAAAGCTGTGAGATAAAAGGCGCGGTCTGATTGATATTCCTTTCTTTCTAGATTGGCTAAAAAGCCAGCCAATTCATCACGCACCATTAAGAGACCACGGGGGGGGTCTTTTAAGAGTTCCCCAAGCTTTTCAACGGTCACATCATTGACGATAAAACGTCATTTACCAAGAGTATCATCATTATTTTTACGAGTAGAAACTAAGCGGTGTGCAAAGTAATTATGCAATCATATTCGCAATATTATAAAAATAGTAATCTATCATTACTTACTGATACGGAGCGCAGTATTGTAGAAAATAATTTGCTTCAATTAGCAAATAAATAAAAATACAGTTGATTAAGGAAATTTTTGCTTTGTATGAAGCACACGTAAAATACGCACAACGCCATTTGAAATATCATAAATCATGATATAATTTGGATGTACAATAAGTTCACGTGTATTTACAATTCGTCCTAAACGACCAAGAGTAGGAAATTTAACAAGTTTTTCTACTTTTTCAGATAAAAGTTGATCAAACTTTAAGGCAGCAGAAGGATTATCTTGTGATATGTATTCACGGATCTTTTTGCGGTCAACGTGTGCTACTTGTGTCCAAATTAGCTTCATAAAGTTGATCTATCGAGTTTACTTTGTGTTTTTAGGCGCCATTCCTTTGCTTCTGCTTCGATTTCTTCAGAAGATATTATATCACCTGCATTAGCAGAGTTTATCCCTAATTGAACTTGTTCCCGAAACCATAAATCGTATGCACTTTTTTCTTTTTGTTCTTTTACGATATCGCGCATATAATCGCGCAATAATTGTGCACCAGATCTATCACACGCCTTTGCTGCTTTGGAAAATTCATTTTTTAATACATCATCGACGCGAAAAGTAAATGTTGTCTCAGCCATTTTACGACCACTTAATGTGTTACAAAGTAGTTCTAATGTAATGTATTTTTACTGTTTCTTCAATAGCTACTGTTAAAATAGATATTTTATATCTATTTTGCATTTTCATAGGGTTGAAAGGGACGCCCATAAATTCACGGGCTCTGTTAACAACCCAGACAGCAGAGCCAGACCGGTTTCAATGCCCTCACAAATGACCAGATGTTTTGGATTGTCTTGTCTTAAATGCACAGTACCACCCGTTACAGATCCCAACATGGCTTTTGCTGGTGATTGATCTGTTTTGCAGCCATTGTCTTTTAAAAAGGTTCTATGAATGGCAAAAGAGCCAGCCCCCTTAACAAGAGCCACTAACGCGGGCAGTGTACCCCCAGAGGGGTGTGGACATTTGCTATGAAAACGTAAATCAGCAGGCAAATCACATGTAATATGCCGCATGCGTAAATAGGTTTCTGCTAAAGTCTTTTTGATTGGTTGGCTTTGTTGCCAAATTACTTTTGCTTTCTCTGCTTTCCTTTTTGCTTGTTTGAGATCAGCACAAAACTGTTTTGAGAAAGAAAGCGTATGATCATAAGCTTGTTTTCCAAGCAATCCAATTCTAATAAGCGCTTGTATGATCTCTCTAAAAGAGCAGCCAGCATA
>NZ_JBHIQZ010000084.1:0-2144 GCF_042196865.1 Bartonella sp. AC130YNZD | reverse complement strand
TTGAGAACCCTATCAATAATGAGAGCTTATAAGTTGAGAATAGAGCGGCGGCGAGAACCGATCTCTTGCCCATTGCGCACAAGCCAACCGCCCCGTTTAAAGGAAAAACGATGCAAAACAGAACCATCCCAAAATTCTGTATAGTCCCAAATATTTTTGATCTCGCAATCATAGCCTGTCGCTTTTCCAGCCGTTAAGCCTTCACTATCCACTTTGACCAACCGCCCTGTCACATCAATGGAATGTTCATGCTCACGCCCATCTTCTTCAGAGATCACATGTTTTTTGCCAGTGAATTTATGACGAAGACCAGGAGGACCACCAAAGATGCCGATGACCTCAGGGGTATGGCTGCGGATTTTCATTTGCATGCTCAAAGCTTTCACACCAAGACCGCTCACATCAATCTGCATATCAGAGCCCCCTGGTTGATAGGTTTCAGTGATTTCTTCCAACGTAGGTAATTTGAGGGTTTCAAGATCAAGATGGAGATTAACATCATCATCAACAATCAGGGTAAAACCGCGAACAATTCTTAAAGTCATATGTCGCTCCTTGCTGCTTTGCGATAACCCTCTAGCGTATCGCCAAAGGCATAAATCATTTTATTTTGGATATCTTCAGCAAGCCGATTAAAGTAAGCTCCATTGCGCCGGCTGCCAAAGCTTAAATCTTCTAGAGGCGGCACTTCTTCTGCATCAAATTCCACCCGCAATTTCCCCAGTTGTAAATTGCTGTTGGAATTTAAATCACGATCAAACCAAACCCGACCACCCAAAAGCGCACCACGCGCAATCATATCATCAAGAAACTGTGTAAGGCTGCGGGTAATGGCAATAACATGTTGACCAGTCAGGTTTTCATCATTGGCCCAAGGGCGTAAATTGTTAATGATGGTTTTTTCCAAGGCTGCACGGGTGCGCACCACATTGACAAAACGCCAAAGCGGATCACTGGAGGTGGTATGGTTGCCCCATAAAATGCGCCCATTGGAAGCTACTTCTCCCTGCCCATTTTGACTAAGGCGCGCGGGAATAAAGGTCGCAATATCGGCTTTATTGAGACGATTTGCCTCATGATCAATTTCCCCATCAAAGTAGCTAATGGGGCGTGCTGTCCCTAAAATGCCATGCACATCTTGGTTGGAAGGAGACCAAAAAACACCGCCTCTTTGCTTGTCTCGTTTGATAAACATGGCTGCTGCAAAAGGACTTGCGGGTTTTATACTCACACCTCCATCACCATTTGCCACCCGTACAAAGGGATCAATCAAATAACAAAAGCGTGAGGAAAAATCTGCACGATAGGCAAGACTTTCTTCCGTGTTTTTACCTCCCGTATCAAACACAGCAATGGCTTGTAGCTTTTCTGCAACCTGTTCCAAAGCGTCTGCCACAGGGTTTTTGCCATTATCAAGGCGCCCTGCACTATAAGCCGGTGCCAAGAGAATTCCAGGTTCCACACCCAAATGCCCCTGCGCATGAGCCAAGGCATGCACACCGGTCAGTCGAGCATTTGATCCCACCATTTCGGTTTGTGTCTCAGCAATGGTTGACTTTTCTTCCACCCGCACAAGGATCACTTGTGCCTCAATCCCTTGCGCGCGCACGGCATTGATAACATCAAGAGCTGTGCCCCGTGTCCCAAGCTTTTGGATTTTGTCTGTCTCATGGGTGAAGACCAACACGGGCTCGTTAAGGGGATAAATTTGTGCATCCGCATCAGGGGCTGTAACAACCGCCCCAAGGGCGGTTTGGCTAAACATCTCTAAGGGTCGAGATGCTTGACCATCCTCAATGAGGCGGATACCATGATTAAATTCTATTGCCATTTTGCTCTCCAAATCAATGGAGAGACTATAACAACACTCATCCTCTCTCATAAGCCTGACACTGTCAGTCAAAAAAAGCCCTTTCAAAGGGCTTTTAAAGAGCGATAAAAGGACTTAAAAACATATAAGCCTGCTTATAGAACAGCTATCCATTTGACTTCTGTCATATCTTGGTTACTTGTGCATCCATTTATTCTTTCCATAATCTTATAAGAACAGCGCCATCAGCTCCAGCACCGCTTGGAGAAACATGATCATGAGCACCAGCACCGCCACCACCAAAACCACGCCCTGCTTTTCCTGAAATATAGGA
>NZ_JBHIQZ010000083.1:0-2147 GCF_042196865.1 Bartonella sp. AC130YNZD | reverse complement strand
GTATGGTATGTACGTATTGGTCACGGCAAACGCATTAGAATACGCGGTACCTATGGAACGCAAGAGTTTGTTGATAATTACAAAAACGCACTTGCCGAGTTACAAGGGCTTATACTTCCTAAATCAAAAACTGGTAAACTTGTTGAAGGGTCATTTGCATGGCTGCTTAAACAATACTTTAACAGCTCTAATTGGCATAGCTACACTAAAGCTACAAAGAAACAAAAAGAATACATTCTTATGAAGATATGCGACTCCATAGGAAATATTCCATACCAAGCAATTGAAAAGAAACATATCATAGCCGGCGTTGAACGGCGCAAAGAAACACCAGCAATGGCTAGAAACTTTCTGAAAGCCCTTAATGGGCTTTTTAATTGGGCAATTGATCAAGGTCTTTTGGAAAATAATCCGACTTTAGGGGTCCCCCCCCTCAAAAACAAAGAGAGATTTCCGTTTGGACAGAAGAAGATGTCGAAAAATATTATCAAAGATGGCATCATGGTACCCATGAACGTATCTGGATTGATGTTCTTTTATATACGGGCTTGCGTCGTGATGATGCTGTACGAATTGCCTGGAAAGATGTCAATGATAATATCATTCACCTCAAAACAGAAAAACGTAAATTTCAAACAGATGTTTTTCTTCCTATTTTACCAGAATTAGCCAAAATGCTTGAAGCAGGTCCCATAGGTGATGAAACATTCATTTGTGGTAAATGCTGGAAAAAAATCCCCCAAAATAGGTTCGGATTTACATTTTATAATGTGTGTACCAAAGCAGGTATCAAAAAATCGGCGCATGGATTGAGAAAATTAGCAGCAAAACGTGGCCGCTAATTCTGGTGTAACAGTATCACAACCCAAAGCAATTTTTGGCTGGACAAATGATGCTATGGCATCTCTTTACACAAAGAGCGCAGACCGTAAAAAACTCGCTCTTGAAACCATAAAAAAGCTTCAAAAAGATGAGGGATAGAGGCAAAAAAACTCAATAGAATCAGGAATAACCTATTCTCTCATATTAGACATAAATATTTTATTTACACATACTTGTGAATGAATCGGCTTTTAAAACTTTGTCTTTTAAAGTTTACGCTTTCTGACTCTGCAATAATTTAGCGTTTTTAAGTTCTATTCCTGAAAAACTATGTAACACCTTCACAAACTATCTATTGATCTAAGGGTATTGCTCAATAATTTTTTCTTCCATTCAAATTAACTTTTTGCTTATCCCACAGAAAAAGCATTACAAATATACCTAATTTCCAGTCATATCTAGAAGAGATTTTAAACTATCGATGCAAATCTTACATAAAATTTTATTCAAATAGTGCAAATCAGCCATTCCCTCTAAGGTACGTCTTTAGACGCACTAAATATCTGAATATTTTTATTTAAAAAATTAAAATCTTTTAAAGAGCTTTCTTATTGAATTGTACTTAATTTAAACTCAATAAAAACTTTCCTTGAATATATATGTCATTCTTACAAATTTATCTCTCATAAACTGTCAGAGTAATAACATTTTCTTTTCGCCAATATGAACGATCTAAATAAAATAAATATCTGGAAAGGTAAAATAATTCAAAAATACACGACCGGAATTTAATATAATTTATCAAACATTTTCAACTAAACATTTCTTATTATTACGAAAACGATTGTTAGAACTAAAAAAAAATATTGCTTTGTAAAAAAAATTTAAACAGGAAAAAAATGATAAATATCATAATTACCTTCCATTTTTTCAGAAAAAACTATCATGTTTAAAAATGAAACTCTTAGATAACACACTCAAAGAATTAACTTATGAAGAATTATTTTAATTGAAACTTAAATAGTTTTACAAAGAACGCTTTAAAATGCGTATTAAAATGATTGACCTTTTACAAGAAATTTGTCAAAAAGTATATCTAGTTTGGAGGGGTGGCCGAGCGGTTTAAGGCACCGGTCTTGAAAACCGGCGTGCAGGAGACTGTACCGTGGGTTCGAATCCCACCCCCTCCGCCACAGCACTTTTATGGTGCTATAACTTTTTGATTTTATATGACTGTAGCTTGCCAGTTGTAGCTTGCCAGCGGGTTTTGTATATTTTGCCACTAGGTTTTGTACCAATTCATTTTTTTTTCAAAGAGTTTTAAA
>NZ_JBHIQZ010000082.1:0-2371 GCF_042196865.1 Bartonella sp. AC130YNZD | reverse complement strand
TCCTACATTATAGCAAAAGGAGACTAAAGCCGCGAATTGTTCATCGGTTAAAGAAACTTGAACGGCTTGTTCAACGGCATTTTCAAATTGTCTTAAGTCTTGGCAAAGAAGTTCTTCTGCTTGTTTTTCAGTGATTGCCATACCTTTATGAACAAAAGGTTTTCCAGCATTGTTTGTATGTCCATAACCGATTGTCCACACCCCAATGGCATCTTTATAGGCATTCAAACGCAAGCCTTCCCATTGTTTAATTAGAGCTAACCCTTGTTGTGATATTGTTCTCATATGCTTCTCCATAAAAAAGCCCCACAAAAGCAGAGCTGAATTAAAAATTGATATTTTTCCCATTTGAAAGGATGGCTTGTTAAAACCTATGTAGCTTGTTCATTGGAACAAAAGAATGTATTTGACATTATCTATTATGTAGCATATAAACTACAAATGTTTATTGTTAAAAAAACACACTATTTTACAGAGTGGTTAGATTCGTTAAAAGACAAACAAGTGCAAAAGAAAATTGCTGCACGTATTTTCCGCCTTGAATATGGGCTTCTAGGAGACGTGAAATATTTCCGTGGCATTGGTGAACTAAAAATAAATTATGGACCAGGCTATAGGATTTATTTTGTAAAACAAGGGAAACAAATCATTTTGTTATTAAATGCTGGTGATAAATCCACACAACAAAAAGATATCGAAAAAGCCCTTCAATTAGTAAAGGAAATGAAACATGGAAATTACTAAATTTGATGTAAGTGAATATTTTAATACACCTGAAGACTTTAAGATCTTATTAGATGATGCTTTAGAAACCAAAAATAGTGGCTATATTGCACATGTATTAGGTATTATTGCGCGTAAACAAGGAATGACAACTGTTTCTCAAGAGACAGGACTATCAAGAGAGTCTCTTTATCGTTCTTTAAGCGATAAAGGTGATCCACGCCTTTCTACTTTTCTTAGTGTGTTAAGTGCATTAGATTTACAAATGAGTTTAACACCTATCCAAAATAATTGTAAGGAACAAGCGGCTTTAGAAGAAGCATCTTGACTACCTCCCCATTTTTGAAAACGGGGAGGGAGTATATATTTACTTAAGCAACTTTTCTAATGGTGCTCTCGGAATTTGGTTCATAAGCGCGTACCAAAGAATCCATGCTATGTGGAAGTTCGGAAGCTCCAAAATCTGTAAGAATTGCCAAGATCTTTGTAATATTTGGAACCTCATTTTGAAGTTTTAAAATCAAAGCTTTTTCTATTGCATTCATAGTTTGAACCAGAGCACTACAATCTTTGTCGCTCATATTCTCATGTCTAGAAAATCGAGATAATGCCATCCATAAATCGCACAAGAAGTTGGTATCTATCTTCATTGCACACCTCCATGGATTTGTTCTCTCAAACATGCTAATCCTCTCGATGTGATTTTCGTTGAAGGGAGCACCTTCTCTGTACCATCTGGTCTTTGAATGGTGATCGCAGGACAGTCCATAAAGCCTTTTTTGATTTTATCTTGATAAGGTAACAGAGGCGCGCCCCTGGAGCACGACGATATACCCAATCATGTTTACGCAAGTAATCCGTTAAATCCTTTGGTCGCACTTCAAGCATCTTCGCTGCTTCGATAAGACCGAACAAACCATCAGAACGCTTTAGACCTTCCAAAGCTTCAGCTTTTGGAGCTAATTCTGCAATAACATGATCTTTCTGTTCTATTTGACTTTGTAAATGCTTCAAGACGCCAAGCAATGCTTCGGGTTTGGAGTAGTCAACTTGTGGTGTTGCTACTTGTTTCAAAAGCCGTTCACATTTGATAAAGTATTGACGCGCTTCATGTCCTTTATCATTACGCTCTATCATCGAAAGATGTTTAGCCATGTCTAAGGTGAGAGCATAATCTTTAGAAGGACGTCCACCTGAACTTTCGCTCAAAAAAGAGCAAAAGTCATGCTCTTCTTTAAATTTACAATCTTGAATACGTCTGATAATCCAATCTTTAAAACTGGTTTTTACTTCTAAAAATGCGTGTAATTCGCGAGCGTTAACAGTTTGAACTGTTTCCTGTCCAATTATTTGTTCTGATATTTTTATAAGAGTGTTCATGATGAACTCCTAGATGTTAAAGTTTTTGATTGACACTCAATAGAGAGTGCCGGGTGCTCAAAAACACGGCATCTAGTCCGTCGTTATGCCTTTCCCAAAAGGGTATTGTATAGCATAACCACACCCGACAAGACCTTTATATGCCACGGCATATAATGAGTCAAAATCTTTAATGTTCAGAAGATTGATTATTTCGGCAACCAATCCGCTAGATGTTTTAAGGTGTTTTTGAGGCACCTGATTCGATTATTCATATTGTCGCCACATT
>NZ_JBHIQZ010000081.1:0-2435 GCF_042196865.1 Bartonella sp. AC130YNZD | reverse complement strand
CTAATGATTAAATCTGATCAATCAAATTTCCTATTTTATCATTGATCATTTTAATTATTCTATCAGAAAAAACGATCATTTTTTATGAACGAAAATTGTATATTTAATTCCTATTTTTTCTATGCAATAATATATCAGTTTTAATATAAAATAACCTTTTTACTGAAAATGCCAAAATTTTATGCTTATTTACGTGTTTCTCGTGATGGACAAGATACAGAAAATCAAAAATTTGGATTGTTAGAATATGCTAATAAAAATGGCTTTGCACCACTTCATATTGAGGAAGAAATTGCAAGTAGAGGAAAAGATTGGCGTAAGCGTAAACTTGGTGCTTTAATTGAAAAAGCGGAATGTGGTGATGTTTTACTCACACCGGAGTTTTCTCGTATAGCTGGTTCTTCTCTTGCTGTTTTAGAAATTCTCAAAGCAGCCAGTGAACGTGGTTTAATTGTGCATATAACGAAACAAAACCTTATCATGGATGGAAGTTTGCAAAGCGATATCATTGCAAACGTATTGGGTATGGTATCGCAAATTGAACGGCATTTAATTCAAACACGCACAAAAGAAGCCTTAAATGTTGCTCGTCAACGAGGAATAAAACTTGGCCGGCCAAAAGGAAGCAAAGCTACGCAATTAAAGCTGGACAATCACATTGATGAAATTCAAGCATTTATAAATGTTGGTTTATCACAGAGCCGTATTGCTAAGACATTAGGAGTCAGTGTGAACACCTTGCGTTTATTTATTGAACGTAAAAACATCACGCTTACAAAAATAAAGCCTATCATTACCATGCCAAAAACATAAAGGTATATTTTAGTATAGTACTCTACCCTACGATATAATATCATAAGGTATAGTAAAATTAACTGATAAACTTCTCATAGAGGAAATTAATTTTTTCCTATATCCTCTTTCCAAAATTTTGTGCCATTGTCTATCATTAGAGCTAATTGTAGTGCAGCCTCTGGAACTTTACTTTTTATGATATCTCCTCTCTCTGTTTTAACTTCTGTAAATCCATCACGCTGTATTATATCGGGTTTGTTAAAACTATCTATTTTTTGATTAAAAGTTTCAAAAAAATTGCTAACGTTTTTAAAAACTTTATCGTTATGATTTTGAACGTATTTTTTTGGCATTTTTGCTCCTTATAAATTTTTGCTTCTTATAAAAGGTGTACTTTAATACTTTATTATACCTTATAGTATAATACTATACAATACAATACCATATTCTATTTAGAGAGTAACTAAATGCCTGTCATATCCTTTGCTAATTCCAAGGGGGGGAGTGGAAAAACAACATCTGCTTTGCTCCTTGCTTGTGAACTTGCACATGCTAAACCTGTTACAATTATAGATGCTGATCCTCGCCATCCTATTACCACTTGGTCTGAATTGCCGGGTAAACCAGATAATCTTACTGTCGTTACTAATGAATCTGAAAAAACTATTTTAGATGAAATAGAAATTGCATCTACTCGAGATCCATTCGTAATTGTTGATCTAGAAGGTACAGCATCACGCTTAACTAGTTATGCAATTAGTCAATCTGATTTTGTAATTGTTCCTATGAAGGAACAACAGCAAGACGCTATAGCAGCTATCGAAATTATAAAAGAAATTCACAGAGATATGAAAGCTGTACGGCGTCTTATCGCTTATTCTGTTTTGTTTACGCAATCTAAAGTTGTTGCAAAATCCAGAACTGCTCGTTTTGTATCATCTCAATTTAGAAAAAACCCAGAACTTGATGTTTTTGAAACAGAAATCAATGAACGTGATGCTTTTTCAGCAATCTTTGCAACTGGAGGTTCACATCGTAATCTCAATCCAAAGGAAGTTAATAATTTAGAAACTGCGATTGGCAATGTCGAAGCATTTGTTGCTGAAGTCATTACAAAGCTAAAAAAAGTTCAAGAGAAAGGAAATTAAAGAATGAGTACAGAAAGAAAACCATTAAATTTTTCAGAACTTGATGATTTTAAACCACGACAAACTCAATCTTCTTTAAACATTATACAACGCAAAGAGGTAGATAAGGCAGCAACTTTCCCAAGTCGTGAACAGTCAGTTGAGATACAATTAAATATCAAAGCTAGCGTAAATATCATTAATCGTTTTAAATTGATGGCTAAACAAGAGCGATATCGCCATGGTGATTTTCTAGAAATATTAATGAATGCTTATAAACAGAGCGATTAGTTTGTACGCTATAATTTTAAAAGTATTCATTTTATTCAGAAAACAAACATAAAACTGCTTTCTGTTTTTTAGGATTAAGTTTTCTAAAACCTTTTAAAAGGAAATATTCTTCTTTACTGGAAATTTCTTCATCATAATGGTACGGAATATTTCTTTTTTGTGAAATGTCGGTATAAAAAAAGGAGATATGAACATCTAGTATGTTAGCGATTTCCTGCAAGC
>NZ_JBHIQZ010000080.1:0-2476 GCF_042196865.1 Bartonella sp. AC130YNZD | reverse complement strand
ACCGTACAAAGCGATTTAAAGATTTTACGATGAAAAAACCATATCTATAATATAAAACGCTCTGTACGATCAAATTTGAGGTAAATTAACCTATTGGTAAAAATAGGAATTAAAACATGGAAATATTAAAACGAAGATTCTTTAAAAAACGTAAACAGCCTATGCAAAAAAAGTTTATCGCAACGGCTGTTGGGTATGTTCCTTGGGGAGATGGAGCAGAGGAGTATTTTTACAACCTCTATGAATATGAAGACGGCACAAGAGAGTGTGAAAAGTTTGACGGTGGTCAGTATTACACCATACCAGAAAAGGCAGATTTTAGCACCAAAGCGCAAGTGAAAGCATGGGTTTACGGTGGTGCTATTCCGAAAAGCGTTCTCAATTACGAGCCTCTTATAGACGAGATCAACAGAGAGATCAAAAAATTATCAGAAGCCGCTTGACATTATTTATGTAATGTGTATTTTCGAATCAGGTGCCTGAAAACACCTTGATAACAAGCGGATTAGTTGCCGAAATAACTAATCTTCTAGACATTAAAGATTTTGACTCGTTATATGCTGTAGCATATAACGATCTTGTCGGGTGTAGTTATGCTATACAATACCTTCATGGGGAAAGCGTAACGACGGACTTGTTACCGTGTTTTCAGCACCCGGCACTCTTTTAGAATGTCAATGAAAACATATTAAGTAACAAGGAATTCATCATGAACACTCTTATTAAAATTACAGAACAAACTATTGGAAAAGAAACAGTTCAAGCAGTAAATGCGCGTGAGTTGCATACGTTTTTAGAAGTCAATATACGCTTCAACGATTGGATTTCACGACGGGTTGAAGAATATTCTTTTCAAGAAAATCAGGACTTTGTGAGTTTTACTCAAAAAAGAGTAAAACCTAATGCCTCTCAAGAAAATCAAGGCTTTGTGAGTTTCGGTAAAAATTTACCGAAACCTAAAGGCGGTCGTCCAAGTACAGAATATCATCTCACTTTAGACATGGCGAAAGAGCTCTCTATGGTTGAACGCAATGAGAAAGGACGTCAAGCACGTCGTTACTTTATTGAGTGTGAGAAGAAACTGAGAAACCAAGCTGTTGATTATGATAATGATACACGCTTTGATTTGCCAAGTTATTGGGAAGGTATGAACGCTGGTGAAAAAGTTTTGTATCTTCTGGGTCCAATTCATGTTCGTCTTCTTGATGCCTTCAGAGTAGATGAAGAGAACAGAAAATACAAAGCCCTTATTAAAGAAGCAAAACAGGTCTTAGCAAAATCTGTTGTAAAAGCTGCTTAGATTTAAAAACATAACTCCCCATCTTTAAAGGTGGGGAGGAAGTTAAGCCGCATCTTTGATTGTGATAACAACTTGCTTGCCAAGAACACTCAGTGTTTGCTCTAATGTTTGAAGCTTCGTTGGATAATTGGGATCAAGAATGCGTCTTGCTTCTGTTTCTTTTTTACCCAAACGATGTGCCAATTCTGTTTTTGTGATATTCGCTTCATTAAAGGCTTCTACCACTGCAAGTTTAAGAGCATTCCATGCATCTACCGTAACCTCTACAAGACCTTTATATTGCTGTGGTACTGGTAAAGGTAAACCGCGCATAGGATAGCTCCGTAATGCTAACCCTAAAGCTTCAACAGCATTCTCTAATGCCTCTGCTCTATTTTCTCCAGCTGTTATTGCTTCTGGTACATCTGGAAAGGTTACAATAAAACCACCATCTGGATCAGATTCCAGTTTTGCTTGATACGTGTATTCCATGTTTAGGTCTCCTCGCCATGATCAAAATGCTTTTGAAACGAAAAATTAAAGCTGTTGAGAGAGTAACTCATACCCCCAACTGCTTTTTTATTATTTTCACGTAAAGTGGGGTCAATTCACCAGATTTTATAACGGTTGTCTTGTCTCCAAAAGTTACCAAATAATGTGACCCTTTACCTGCATCAGGAGCTTCACTGTAATGAATGCCTCTTTTTCTGGCTTCTTTACGTAATTCTCTAAGCAGTGCTTCTCGTTTCATTTAGCCTCCCCTTTCTGCATAAAATGAATATCGCACAAAAAGGTTCGATGGTCAACAATAAATCGAACAAAAAAGTTTGATACAGACTCTTAAATGAAAGGATATTTATTAAAAAGTTAAAAGCAGAAATAAGAAAGCGGTGCCATTTGTGTGACATGTTTTTTTGATGAATAATTTGTCAAATAATATTATAATGTAACACTTAAAAAACTGTTATTAATTAACTGAAATAATTGTATAAATATGCAAATTATGCTAAGTTTTTATGTATAAATTGCTAATCTAATGGGGCTACAAATATGCTAAATAAAGTGACGTTAATCGGGCGCCTTGGTGCTAATCCCGAAAGCAAAACAATGAATTCTGGAGCAGAAATAGTCAATTTTCGTATGGCAACTTCTGAAAGCTATACGGATAAAAATACTCATCAAAAAGTAGAGAAAACT
>NZ_JBHIQZ010000079.1:0-2674 GCF_042196865.1 Bartonella sp. AC130YNZD | reverse complement strand
GATCAGAGGACTCAGAAGGCTTTGGTTCGACAGGGACAGAAGGAGAAGGAACAGAATCCGGAGATGAAGGAGATACCGTAACAGAGGGCTCAGATGGCAACGACATAGAAAGTGGATTGGGGCGTGGAGGATCAACAGGATCAGAGGACGTAGAAGAAGGAGAATCAGACACAAACGACGTAGAAAGTGGATCGGGAGGGGGAGGATCAACAGGATCAGAGGACATAGAAGAAGGAGAATCAAACACAAACGACGTAGAAAGTGGATCGGGAGGGGGAGGATCAACAGGATCAGAGGACGTAGAAGAAGGAGGGTCAGACACAAACGACGTAGAAAGTGGATCGGGAGGGGGAGGATCAACAGGACCAGAGAACGTAGAAGAAGGAGAGTCAGATATCAACGACGTAGAAAGTGAATTGGGGGGAGAAGATGGAGGATTAACAGGATGAGATAATGAAAACGAAGAAGGTTTACCAAATGGACCATTATAAGAACCTATTCTAGAAGAAATATAAACCCCTTCGAGTCGGAAATCCCAAAAATCTCCCTCACCTTCCACTAATCTTTGCTTAGCATTCGCTTCTCCAAAAGGCGAACCTGGACCATAACCACGAATACGATATTGATAAGGAAAACCTTTCACCGTAGTATAATCATCATAACCATTGGCGAGTCGAAAAGAACCTGCCTGCGCTGTTCCAGCAACTTGAATGAGTGAAATGCTTTGATCTTTTCCCTCATAGACTTCTTTACTTGCATATTTTGGAAAATTTTGCACATGAATGAATGTCGTTCCAGAAACATCCCCATAGATCAATATGCGATCCGTCTTTTGGGAATTAAACAAACCCTCATCATTCAAAAATGCATTCAACCTAATCTGAGCGTTTCCCTCAGCACTGTAGACTTTTTTATCTTTTGATGCGAGAATTTTATCTCCTGCACCTATATCTGCTTTTTTTCCAATGCGTAGCGTTTGATAACCACTATCTTCATCAAAGATCAATGTGCTATTGGAAAGACTTAGAGAAGAAAGCGATGAAACAGATTCCTGTAAACCGTTGTATTTACTTTTAGTAAGATACCATTTTGAATAACGAATTAATTCTAAATCAATAACCGATCTACCCTCAACACGCGTACCTCCTGTAAGAGAGGAAGCGTTTGCTTTCACCAATAGAGAAGCATTATTTTCAGCTTTTAGCAACAAATCACCAGAGATTTTTGTTTCATCCGATAATTCAAGAGTGCCTTTTACTTCATAGTCTTTATTCCCCTTCGCATAAATCGCAATCCCGTCTGGAACTGTCATATTTGTCTCTGATAAATAAACAAATGCCCTCCCCGTGATAACTTTTTTGGTTTCTAAAATTTTTTCATCATCTCGTTGCCTCAACATTTTAGCAAATTCTTCTGGAGCTAAAACATTAAAGCACAGTCCATATACTCCCTCACCCTGAACAGAAATATTGTTTTTTTCTATCTTAATATTTGTATTCTTAAAGCCATCTGGTGAAATATATTTTTGAATTAACTTACCATTATCATTTACATAACCTGAAAAGTTTTTCATCAAGAATGCATGCATATGGTTCAGCTGAATAAAATTGTTTTTCAAATGAACGTCACCACCTTGAAAAACCTCAAAAGCTTCTGGCAATACCCCCATAGCTCCATTACCATCTGTTAAAGTTTCCTCCCTCCTTCCTTGCCCCGTAATCCCCATAGTATCAAGAAGATAGCGCCCCCCAAATCGAGTTGAAAATGAGCCAATCTGGTTAAAATCAACGGTACCGTCTGTCATTTTAACCATTGCATCAAAACCACTCATAATACCGATCCCTTTTACATTCAAATTATCTGGCTCAATATTGATATTCACACTCACTAAAGCAATATCCGTTCCTCTCCCCCATGCATAAATAGCATGTGAAGTCCCCTTAATTTCCCCTACTGTCATGCTAATAACGGCATTTTGAGCACGAAGAGCAGGTATATTCTTAAAATCTGAAGCTATTAGATTAATTTTTCCACCATTTCTTACATACGCCCCATACGCAGATATTTTATCTGGATCATCGCCAAAAACTGTTATCTGAGAGGCATTAACAATAGTGCCTGCTTTTTCTACATATATAGCTGCAATAGGTGCAATATGAGCAGACGTCTCTTGAGAGCTTTTTAAGTAATAGACTTTATCTGCAAGAAAGTGTGTTTTTCTATCATCGCATTTATAAAATGCCCCTCCTGCATCACTTGAAGATCCTGCAGCATTAACATACGTAACCTGCAAAAAATAAAGAATAGCTGTTGTAACGTTGCATAAAAATACATATTTATGAAATACATAAATCATAACTCTTGCCGCCTCCTATTCCCCTACTTCTATTCATTGAAGAATAATATCTATATTTAAGCTAATAAAGTTCTCAAAATACAATAAATATAAAATAAAATATTTAATTTAATAATTAATATAACACTATATACTTATATATAAGTATATATAAGTTACTATATAGTTTATGCACCTCTTCAAAAAAGGTGGCGCAATCCAGCAGAGAAACTCGTTCCAGAAAAACCAATTTTCTTAAATCTATGCTGATAAGTGACATCTCCACGAAGAGAAAGTTTTGATGAGAGACGGGCATTAAACCCAACCCCTGCTTCCAAA
>NZ_JBHIQZ010000078.1:0-2716 GCF_042196865.1 Bartonella sp. AC130YNZD | reverse complement strand
GTTATGTCAAAGTATATGAGAGACAATAACCTTGAAGCCTGCCCCCATGGCTTTCGCTCTAGTTTACGCAATTGGCTCGCTGAAACAACCGATGCCCCCTATGAGGTCGCTGAAACTATTCTAAGTCATACAGTAGGAGGACAAGTAGAGCGTGCCTATCGTCGTACTGATTATTTAGAACAGCGCCGTGTCTATATGGATAAATGGGCGGCTTATGTCACTGGTCAATCTTAAGATATGGGGTGAATAACCCCATGATTTGTGGATAACTTTAGCTCTCTTGTCTCTCATTCTTTCTCAATAAGATTCATCACGTATCACATCAGAAATTGTATAATAAAATATTGTTTTCTATAAATAAAACATCTTTCTAAATGAACCAAAATGTGGTTAATAAATAGTTATGATTTGTTACCATTTTTTGATAGAAAGGATTTTAGTATGACAGAAAATGATATTCTTTTGACAGACCGTGAAAGTGCAAAATTGCTTCATATGAGTGTCTCAACATTCCGCCGTCATGTAACCAATGGATCTCTCCCAAAACCTTTAAAATTTGGTTTTTTATCCCGTTGGTTACAATCGGATCTTTTGAATGTCATCGAACAAGCAAAACAGCAACGTCAAAGTGACGCGGCATAAAAAAACCTTGTCACGTAAGGACGGACAAGGCTTTCTCAAACTCATCAATCTAGAGAGTGCACAATCCGTCCTATGACGCAACGTTATAGGATTAAAAATGATGTGTTCTTTTAAGAATGCGCAAGGTATCACACGTGCCTTGCGCGGGGTTTGGCATGGGCGTTATGGAACAGCCCGTTGCCCTGCTCATGATCAGTTGCGCTGCTG
This sequence comes from Bartonella sp. AC130YNZD, assembly GCF_042196865.1. NCBI lineage: Bacteria > Pseudomonadati > Pseudomonadota > Alphaproteobacteria > Hyphomicrobiales > Bartonellaceae > Bartonella > Bartonella sp. AC130YNZD. Next base: position 1,867 of record NZ_JBHIQZ010000078.1, on the reverse strand, counting down.
TCGTTTTGCGCTTACTTGGCTTGGTGAATCCTTTTATTTTTCAAGCGATTATCGACCGTATTCTCCCTTTTCAGCGTATTGAAAGTCTCTATGCTATCGTTGTCTTGATGGTTGCTATCATGCTGTTTAGCACGGCTCTTAGCAATCTATCTGGCTACTTAGGAGCTTATTTAGCCAATCGGCTTACGCTAGAATTTGGACGGCGCATTTACACCCATCTTTTAAGTCTCTCTTTGCCCACTTTACGCACTTGGCAAGTGGGAGAACTGTTTTCACGTATTTGAAAGAGAGAAAAATATAATGAATATGGATAACAATTTTATACTTTTGCACTTTTATAAATCAATATAATTAATAATATAATGAATAGCACAAGATAATATAACGACTAAAATCATTATTAATAGTGATTTCTTTATAGATGCTTCCCAACTATAGCTTTTAAATCTAAGTAACAAAGTACATGCAAAAAAAACCACAAAAAACCTATAAATTCTGGAAGAAATAATTTTGCAGTTTTATAAATAATCTCCATAATGAAGATGCTCCCTAAAATATGATTGTCATAAATATTATGATATCCCTGAAATCAATTTTTTCCATAACTTTTAATTATGATTACAATATTACTGATTTCAGGAATATATTGCTATCTATTTTCTACTAAATTAGAATCAGTATTCTTTCACTTTACCGATGATAGCAATCATCTATTTTATGAACTAAGATTGTATAACCTTCGCATACTACACCTCCTAATGCTCCAACGGCAGCGCCTTTTGGTCTTTTAATTAGACCCGTAAATCCCACTACTACTGCGCCTTTAAGATCATTTGCGACTACATCTAAGCATAATGCCCCACATCATAACTATCAGAGTGAAATCAATATGCACTCAGCAAATGGAGTAGTTGTTAGCGTATTGGAGAAGTTGATACAATTCGTATTTTTAAGAAAAAACTCCGTAAAAAATAAATTTATATGGATCTAGTATAAACCAATATATCTACGTAAATAATCAATAAGAGAATATAACATAAAGAACATAGCTATTTTAAATAATTCCCCCTTTGCATTTTTTTTCCAATTATGGGATTTGAATATATAAGGAATAATACATAAAAATCCAAATATAATTGTTGATATTAATGAAGTTGTAATACTATTAGAAAAATCTACCATTATAAAATCCAGCTCAAAATTTTATATTCCTGAAGTTTATTTTATATATATATCTATAAATATATGTCTGTAATGAAATTAACTTCAGGAATAATTTACTGGTTATTTTCTAAAAACAAATACCAGCGCTCTTTAATTTTTAGTGGCATTGTACCCATTTACCTATACCGGCTCCAACTGCCCCCGAACCTAAGCCACTTATTGCTCCTGCCAAAGCGGATGCCCCCACACCTTGTGGTCCTAATATAACACCTTTCAACGCATTGCCTGCTGCGTTTGCAACTGCTCCAACTGCAGCCCCTCCAATAATTGTAACAGCATAATCAGTAGGACTACATGTTTCATAATGAAACCAACTTGATGAATGTGAACTGCTGTGTGAATGTGAATTGCTGTGTGAATCATGTGATGAGCTTGAACTACCCATTTTTAGTCTCCTTTTAATTATTAAAAATAACTGTATCACAACGATACAGTGGAAAATTCATTATTGTTCATTTTATAATAAGTCAAACATAATTTGTAAAAATAATAATAAAAATACTGTATAAACAATAAATACATTATGTTTATATTATATTCATACAAAATGTATATTTTGTGTTAATATAATACTATTTACAATACTGTTTAAATATGCGACATCCATCGCTCTTTCTCTTAAACAAAATCATAAAATCAAATG
>NZ_JBHIQZ010000077.1:0-2744 GCF_042196865.1 Bartonella sp. AC130YNZD | reverse complement strand
CATCTTTTAGCTGTAAAAGATGTTGTTCAAGAAGCTCAATGTTTACACCGTCAATATAACCTTCATGCCGCATTACAATATCTTGTCATAGAAGATCAATCACTACCACACCTTGTGCTTTCATTGCGCATTGCTCTTAATGCGCTTCATAAACATTTTACACAAAACCGCTAAATTCAAGCAGCATTTTGAATATTAATAGAGATCTCTTTTCCAAGAGCAATGAGAGTGAATTCTAAGGCATCTAATTTTGTTGCATGGTTTAAATCCAACAATCGGTCAATTTGTATTGGGTGAAGTTTTAAAAGACGCACAAGATCAGCTTTGCGTAAGTCTTTTTCAATCATAGCGTTATGTATTGCAATTTTTAAAGTGACCAATGAAGAGACTTCAACAAAAGGATAGGTAACATCATAAATACCACACGGAACAAATTCACGATCTTGGAAACGCCCCATAATAACTGTTAAAAGTGCGTTTTTAGCATTTTCTAAAGCTTCTTTTTCATCGTTACCATAGGTAATAAATTCTTGAAAGTCTTTGCAAACGACAAGAAGAGTATCATTGTCATCTTTGATAAATTTAAGTGCATATTTCATTTACATCTCCATATTCAGACTTACTTTAGATCAAGATCTTTGAGAATTTTATTAACTAATCCCGTTCCTAATTCTTTTCGCGCACCATGCATTGGCAAAACCGTTTTTTTAGAACCAAGTCTTACAATTAAATGACCGCCTTTCCCCGAAGTAAAACTGCAACCATGCTTTGTAAGATATCTTTTTAATTCTTGGCTATTCATAAATATAGTATAACATCTAAAATGTTTAAATGAAACAAATATGTTGTTATTTATAGAAAATTAAAAAGCGGCTTTTTAAATACCAAGTTTTGATCAAAAAAATAAAAAAATACAAAATATAGATTTTTTCTCTTGACAATGTGTAAAAAATTTTATTTAATGACGTTACTGCACTAGTCGTATTGTGTCTAAAATTCAAAAATATCCCCTAAAATTTGGTAAAATATTAAGCTTTTAAGATGGCTTAAAGCGCTGTTTTTATTGATAAAATAGGCTAATCTATTTTGCACATAACAAAAGCCATTAAGTGACCAATGATGTCATTAATTCATTGCCTCAAAAGGAGCGAAGATGAAAGCAATCATCACCAAGCCAATGTGTGTTGTTGGCGATAACAAAAGCACTGTTCGTTTTGAAACTTCAACTCCCAATAATCCATTTGTAGAGATCTCCAATCAAGTCTACGCACGTCTCAAACGCGCTAATGCTGCTAAACCTTTTATTGAAATCAAAACAAAAATAAAGCCCGACAAGGGAGTTGAACAAATTAAGCAAATAGAACAAGAACCCAACCAAATATCATCTGAAACAGTACCAGAGGAAACCTCTCTCGAAAAGCCTAAAGCATCTAAAGTTTCTAAATCATCAACACCTACCCCAAAAAAGGCTTAGAAGTTGAAATTAATCATCCACCAAAAATGGTATCTTCAACAGGCAAAAGATACCTTCACAAGCCTTCAAGCCCCTCGCCTTAATTGGGCTCTGCGTAATGCTCTAAACACCGCAGCAAAACAAGTTGAACGCTTTACTGAAAAGCAAGTTGCTGACATCTCATCAGCCCAAATAAAGCGTATAAGAAGAGGCGTTTATATTAAAGAAAAGGCGACAGCAAGGTTTCTTGAGACAGATATCATTGGTTCTGGAACACCAATACCTCTTAAATTTTTTAAAGTAAACGAAACAAAACACGGCGTGGCTTACACACTATTTGGAAAGAAAGAAATCTTGCCTCATGGTTTTATTAAGGGTGGGAGTTTTCCAAAGCGCGTTGATTTGAAAATGGGAGGGAATGTGTTTCAAAGAGATGACGGAGATCAATTCCCCATTGCAAAACAAGAAGGACCTTCAATTGCTAAAGTGATGTCCAAGCCAGAGATTGCAAGTGCTATTGTAAAAGAAGCCAATGAAAGATTAACCAAAAATATACAAAGACAACTTTCTCGTCAAGAATACGCTGCTAATAAAAAAGGATAGATCATGTTCTCAAGCTTTATCTATATATTCCATATCCTTATGAGTTTAGGCATTACCTATTCTTATTGCAATATTAAAAACAGATTATCACTTATGCTTTGTTTTTTCCATAAAAAAATCAATAAAATCAATGTAAAAGGTACTTCCCAGCGGGTTGGCTTCGTTGCGGGGCAGGCTAGCGCGAACTATCGCTAGCGACAGAATTTTCAAATCGACTGTACATTGTACACATAACACATTGATAAATAACAATTTAATGTGTTAAGTATTTCCTTATCGTATTAAATCTTGTTTTTCAGTTGGTACCGTAAATCTCTCTTTATCCTAATACGCCGTAACCACCTCCTTCTTAGGACAGAAAAGAAGGAAAGGAGCAACTATGACTAAGAAAACTCGTGAAGGGCTATCGCTTCGTGCGTTTGCCAAAAAGATGCGTGTTTCTCCTAATGCAGTGGTTTCTCGTTTTAAGACAGGGAAATTTGATAAGGCTCTTTTTGAAGATGGTTCTGTCAATGAAGCCCTTGCCACAAGCATCTGGAATGAGAATCCAACAAAACGCCCTGCTCCATTTTTAGCACCGGATGGTCAACCGCGGACAAAGATCAAACAAGCCTCTACAGAGGGCGCTAATGAATACAAGATTAAACTGGAGCGAATGCAAGTTGCGCTAGCAAAAGAAAAGATTGCT
>NZ_JBHIQZ010000076.1:0-2759 GCF_042196865.1 Bartonella sp. AC130YNZD | reverse complement strand
CAGAAAGCAGAGAGAGCAAAAGCAATTTGGCAACAAAGCCAACCAATCAAAAATACTTTAGCAGAAACCTATTTACGTATGCGGGGTATTACATGTGATTTGCCTGCTGATTTACGTTTTCATAGCAAATGTCCACACCCCTCTGGGGGTACATTGCCCGCGTTGGTTGCTCTTGTTAAGGGGGCTGGTTCCTTTGCCATTCATAGAACCTTTTTAAAAGACAATGGCTGCAAAACAGATCAGAAACCAGCAAAAGCCATGTTGGGATCTGTAACGGGTGGTGGGGTGCATTTAAGCCAAGCCAATCCAAAACATCTGGTCATTTGTGAAGGCATTGAAACGGGGCTGTCTCTGCTGTCTGGGTTGTTATCAGAGCCCGTTAATTTATGGGCTTCTCTTTCAACCAGTGGCATGATGCGTGTGAATTTACCCCCTACAAAAGGGCGTCTGACAATTGCAATGGACGGCGATGATGCGGGTCGTAAAGCAGGTTTTACCCTAGCTGCACGTGCCTATAGCCATGGCTTTGAGGTCTTTATGATGCAAGCTCCAAAAGGAACCGATTTTAATAACGTATTACTTTCTTAAAAGAGGGAAACTATGAAAGATAGTAATTTACAAAACAATAATGAAAATACTCCCGTCAATGATAACGATAATGTCTCTTTAAACGAAAATACTTGTTTAAAAGCCATTTCTTATGAACAAGCCTTGCAACAAAATGGTTGGGGGCAATTACAACCGATTGCTACGGCTCTCTTACCCGTCGAGCCTTTTAAAATATTCCTGCTTCCAACACCATTAATAAACTATGTTTATGACGTTGCTGATATTCAACAATCTTCTATCGATTTTGTTGCTGTTTCTGCTTTATGTGGATTGTCTGCTGTCATTGGAAATGGCGTGCGGGTTTCTCCAAAACAACATGCCAATTGGAAAATTGTTCCTAATCTCTGGGGTGCCATTGTGGGGGAACCTTCAACTATGAAAACAGATACCATGGAAGCTGCTTTAGCACCTCTTGATGTTTTTCAAGAGGAATGGCATCAAGAATGGTTAAAGAAGAAAAAACAGCAAGAAACAAAAGATATTCTTATTGAATTAGACAAAAGAGAAAAGAAAAAACAAGCCTACAAAGCACTCAAAGATCAAGACGAGGAACAAGCCCTTGCTCTTCTTTCTCAATCTCTTGAACATAAAGAAAGTGAGGAAGATGACACGCTTAATAAACGACGTCTTATTGTCAACGATGTGACCGTCGAAAAGCTTGGGGAATTGTTAAAAGAAAACCCCCGTGGTCTCTTGTTGGTTCGTGATGAATTATCTGGTTTTTTATCCGATTTGGAACGGAAGGAATATCAATCAGACCGTTCTTTTTATCTAACAGCTTTTAATGGCAAAAAATCATACACCTATGACCGTATAGGACGTGGAACCATTTTTATTCCCAATGCAACCATTTCCATTATTGGGGGCATTCAACCTTCACGGATTATTCCCATTATTCAAGCAATGCACCATGGAACAAATAATGACGGCTTATTGCAACGATTTCAAATGCTGGTGTGGCCCGATGAACGAAAAGAGCGGTTATGGGTTGATAGACCTCCCAATCAAAAGGCATGGGAAAGTTATCAAGGAATTTTTCGTTCTCTTTATGATAAACCATTAGGATCACCAAAACACCCTATTACCATACGCTTTTCTGCTGAAGCTCAAGAAATGTTTCGTGTATGGTGGGAAAATTTTCAAAGAACAATCAAAGGAGGTCATTTCTCATCAAGTTTACAAGCGCATCTTTTGAAAATGAATAAAACCATACCAACCCTTGCATTGATTTTTGAATTGAGTGAAGGGGGGCGTTTTGAAATCAATAGAGATGCCCTTGAGAGAGCCTTATATTGGGAAGAATATCTGATAAGTCATGCAAAACGTCTTTATGCGGCGAATGATACATTAACAGCAGAGCGTGCAAAATTAATTGTAGAGCGCTGTGATCTTTTACCCAATGTTTTTACGGCAAGAGATATCTATAGACGGTGTTGGAGATCTTTAAAAGACAATGGAGCCGTTAAGCAAGCTTTAGAGCTTTTATGTCGTTGTAACTATATTCGTGAATTTCCTATAGAGGGGAATGAATTAGGTCGGCGTCCTGATAGACGGTATGAATGGAATCCTTTGGTTAAAAACAACAGCATAAAACAATAAAGAAATCTCTTTTGAAGTCTTTAAGACAACCACGCAAAACTCTTTTTATGGCATTCTCATCAAGGAACTTTTTTCCAAAAGCAAATGATCTGAGTGACCTTATCAGAAGAGTTTTGTCAGTCTTGTCAGTTCATTCTAGCTCCTATATTATTTTTTTTTAAATGAGAGAAAATTAAAAACATTATATTTCAATAGGTTAGTATTTTAACGATACAACCTATATCGACAATACAACCTTAAATACAATCAATAATATATATTTGTCAGTTTGTGTCTGTAAATTGAACTAACAAACTAGATTATTTTAGTGACTCATAAAACCTATCAAAATAATCATTATGATATTTTAAAGCACCTAATACATTTGTCTTGATTAATCCGTGAAATGAATAGCAAATTTCACTATTTTGCTGATCTTATTCCATGCCATGGGCTGTGGATAAGCAGCCTTTAAAAACCCCTTTTGAAAAAAAATCTGGTTTTGCAAGAATTTCACCTCAGCTGACACTCGCTATTTATCCTAAATGGATTTAATTGGCTTCATTTTGATT
>NZ_JBHIQZ010000075.1:0-2806 GCF_042196865.1 Bartonella sp. AC130YNZD | reverse complement strand
TCAGCGACCTCATAGGGGGCATCGGTTGTTTCAGCAAGCCAATTGCGTAAACTAGAGCGAAATCCATGGGGGCAGGCATCAAGACCAGTGCGTTGCATATATTGCGACATACAGCGTTCAGAAAGGGGACCACGACCTCTCGCAGAAAAAAAGAATTCATTGCGAGATAAAAGGTGTGCTTGTTTTAAAATGTCTAATGCTTCTGTTGATAGAGGCACGCGAAATTCTTTTGTTGTATCACGCCTTCCTTTCATATTCTCAGCAGGGATAGTCCAGATATCATCTTCAATTTGATTTTTATGAATATGACGTAAAGGGTTGGTACGAACGCCTGTCAGAATAAGCAAACGCAAAGCCAATTGTGTTAGGGTTGATGCTTCGCAAAGTGTTTTATAAAAAGCGGGTATATCTCTCCAATCCATTGCAGGTCTATTCGTAACCTTATGGCGCTGTTTTCCTAAGAGAGCTTGTGCTTTTGTTACTGCTTGTAAATCAACATCCACCCCTAATGCAGCCGCATGTTTGAGACACATATTGAGACGAATAAGAGCTCTACGAGCAACTCCAGCTTTTGTATGCCAGATAGGAGAGATAACATTGCGTATCTCTGTTTGTGTAATCTCAGAAACGGGCAGACAGCCTAATTTAGGGAGAATATGAAGGCGTAAAGGTGCAAACCAACGCCCATCTTTACCATCACCTTTTAATTCAGCTTTACGACTTTCAAAAGTATCTAGTGCAATATCTTTTAAGTAATGGAGATTGCTTATTGCCTCACGCTTTTGTTTATTGCGTTCTTTAATGGGGTCACGCCCCTCATGCAAAACAGAACGCCATTGGTTTGCTAATTCACGGGCTTGTTTTAAAGAGACATCTCTCAAGGCACCCAAACCCATTTCACGGCGGCGTCCATGAATAGTATAACGATAAAGCCATTGAGCGCCTCCATCTTTACGCTTATGAAGTAACAAGCCGGCACCATCATTATATTTGCCAGCTCCCAATGTTGCGACAGATCTTGCATTAAGACGGTTCATAAGAGCCATTTTTAGTCCTTTCTTATACAGTTTTTACCCACACACCAGCCCCGCTTGTGGTGTGCAAGCAAGTGATTTTGATTGATTCAAGATAAACAGCTTTGAAATGAGAGAATCTTACGATATTCGGGACTCTTATTCAACATACAAAACAGTGAATTATTATTATAAATCAATGCCTTGTCATCTGTTTATCCGACTTATGCGCAACGGAGCACGATAGATGCGATTATAGGGGATGAATTACGTACAATTGTAGCGACTTGCGCCCAAAAGGGGGTTAATCCAGCAGAAGAGCTTTATAGGATAGCGCAAAATCTTGGTTATCAGAACCAAGCAGTGCAAGCCAATAATCAAGTTGCAGCGCTTCAAAGCCGTCAGAATTCTGCGCGAACCTTAACAGCATCTGGAGGAGGGGGGAGTACAGGTCCTATGACCAAAGAGACACTTGCGAATATGTCTGAGAAAGAATTCAACGCATGGATCTCCAATCCGAAAAATGAAGCCCGTTTTTATGAAATTATGGGTGCAGACCCCGATTAAGCAATAAGTTTTACAGCATAATCCGCCTTTGATGCGGGTTTTCCACCGGCTTTAAGCCGGTTTTTTTACAGCAAAGAAAGGTGAAATCAATGGCAACAACACATATAGGAACCCATGATCCGCAATCGGTAAAATTGTGGTCACAGAAATTAAGCAATGAAGTTTTGAAAGCGACAAAAATTGCCCCTCTTATTGGCAAAAGTTCGAACAGCATTATCCAGCTTTATAACGAAACCCATAAGAGCGCAGGGGATAGTGTTACGTTCAGTTTGCTAGTCAATCTGTTTGGAGATGGTGTCACGCAAGGCGAAACCTTAGAAGGCAATGAAGAAGCGCTTCAATTTATGAATGATCGGTTGGTGATTAACGAGCTTTTACATGCGGCGCGTGTTGCCAATGATGACTCGATTGATCAACAGAGAATCCTCCCGAATTTACGTAAGAAAGCGAAAGAAGGCTTGGTTCGCTGGTATGCCAATCGTTTAAGCATCATGTTCTTTTTGCAGGTATGTGGTTATACAGCCCGTACGATTAGCGTTGATGGTCGAGAAGTGTACATTAAACCGGTTCATTATGGCTTTAATGAAATCATGGCACCAAGCAGTGAACGTATTATCCGCCCCGATGGGAAAACCAAGGATGAAGATCTTAATGATAAAGCCAAACATAGCTTTAGTTTGAAGCTTATTGATGAAGCGGTTAAACAAGCAAAACTTGCTAATCCGCAAATTTCCCCCGTTTATGTTAACGGTGATGATGTTTACGTTCTCTATTTGCACCCAACACAAGTGATGCAATTGCGTACCAATACAGCCGCTGGTGAGTGGTTAGATATCCAAAAATCGGTTTATGCGACTTCTCGTGCAAAGAACCCAATCTTTGATGGTTCTCTTGGCATGTATAATGGTGTTGTTTTACGTGAAGCTATTCATGTTACCCATGGTGTAAACTCGACAAATAATACAGCGGTAAAGAGTGTACGTCGTGCGGTGTTCTTAGGAGCCCAAAGTGCGGTTATAGGTTTTGGCAAAAATCACAGTGCAACGCATTACACGCTTAAAGAAGAGTATTTTGATTATAAACGTCAATTTGGTGTAGCCGCCAGATACCAAATATTGCATAAAAAACTAATAAAGTCAATAGGTTTTATGCAATTATTTTATATGAATCCACTCAAGAATCCATCTTTTTGTGCATGTTTAAATTGACCATTTTTTATAAACAAT
>NZ_JBHIQZ010000074.1:0-2819 GCF_042196865.1 Bartonella sp. AC130YNZD | reverse complement strand
CATATTGATGGGAAGGATGGCGCCAAAGAACGGTCAAGAAAACTGGATTGGTTGGAAGAAAATGTGGGGGAAAATCATTGCCGTGTACTTACCAATGTACGCTGTTTGTCTGAGGGTGTCGATGTGCCTACGTTGGATGCGGTGATGTTTTTACACCCGCGTAAAAGCCAAGTGGATGTGATACAGGCGGTAGGACGTGTGATGCGGCGCGCGAAGGGCAAAAAAAGAGGCTATATCATTTTACCCGTTGGAGTGCCTGCTGGAATTGACCCCGAAAAAGCTTTAAAGAACAATCCAAAATACAGTGTTGTTTGGCAAGTTCTCGATGCGCTGCTTTCTCATGATGAGAATTTTAGCAAAACGCTTAATCAGATGAATTTAGGGCAAGATGTCAGCCCTATTTTAGAGATTATAACGGTTTCTCAAAATATGGATTTAGAGAATGTCACTACGGTTGTTGATGACCTGCCCCTGCAAGCAAAAACAGAGCATGCAAGTGCAAGCAATGTCTCTCCAATTCGTAAATCGCTTTCCACTCATAACGGACAAACAAGCTTCAATTTTGTAGCAGCATTTCCTCGCGCCCTTAAAACGGTTCTGATTAAAAGATCAACCCTTTCTGATTATTGGGGCATATGGGCGAAAAATGTTGCTGAGATTGCACAAAACCATATCAATCATCTTAAAGATATTCTTTCTGATGAGAAAGGCAAAGCGCGATGTGCTTTTGATGCGTTTCATAAGGAATTAAAGAGCAATTTAAACGACAGTATTACGCAAGAGGAAGCGCTTGAGATGTTAGGACAACATCTTGTGACGCGTCCCGTATTTGAAGCTTTGTTTGAGGGCAATGAATTTGTCCAGAACAATAGCATCTCACAAGCGATGGAAAGGATTTTAGCTGAATTGGATAAAACCGATATCAAGCAAGAGTCTTTAGAACTCCAAGGGTTTTATAACAGTGTAAAATTCCGCGCCTCTGGGATTACCGAACCCCAAGCAAGACAAAACCTTATTATCAAACTTTACGAGGATTTCTTTTCCAAGGCATTTAAGAAAACCACGGATAGGCTTGGGATTGTTTATACGCCCGTTGAGGTTGTTGATTTTATCATTCATTCTGTTGATGATGTTTTGCGTAATGAATTTGGAAAAAGCTTGGGGTCACGAGGTGTCTCTATTCTTGACCCTTTTACGGGGACAGGTACTTTTATCACACGGCTTTTACAATCTAATCTCATCAAACCAGAGGATATGGAATATAAATTCCGTCATGATATCCACGCCAATGAGATTGTTTTGCTTGCCTATTACATAGCAGCGATTAACATTGAATCGACTTATCATAGTCTTATGAAAGGTGAATATATCCCTTTCAAGCATATTGGTTTGGCTGATACGTTTCGGATGCTTGAAGAGAAGAACTTGCTACAGGAATTGTTTAAAGAAAATAGTGAATATTTGGAACATCAAAAGAAACTAGATATCGAAGTTATCTTTGGTAACCCCCCTTATTCGGTAGGACAAAAAAGTGCTAATGATAATGCAAAGAATACTCCCTATCCCATATTAGATCAACGTATTCGTGAGACTTATGCTGCTCAATCTGAATCAATGAATATGCGAAATTTTTATGATAGCTATATCCGCGCCATTCGCTGGGCTAGTGACCGTATTGATAATGCTGGTGTAATCGGCTTTGTCACAAATGCTGGTTTTATCAATGGAAGTTCTATGGACGGTTTACGAAAATGTCTCATTGAAGAATTTAGCAGCCTTTATATTTTTCATTTACGTGGTAATCAACGAACCTCTGGAGAACTTTCTCGTAAAGAAGGTGGCAAAATTTTTGGTTCTGGCTCTCGAGCCCCTATTGCTATCTCTATTCTCGTAAAAAATCCAAATGCACAAAAGCGTGGTAAAATACGTTTCCGTGATATTGGAGATTATCTCAATAGAGAAGAAAAGCTTAAGACAATTAAAAAATTTGGTAGCATTAATGGTATTACACGGAGTAAACAAGGTTGGCAAATAATTACACCAGATAAACATGGTGATTGGATTCATCAACGTGATGAAAGTTTCAATGCCTTTTTAGCCATAGGTGATAAAAAGGAACATGATAAAAAGCTTTTTAATACATTTTCTCTTGGTGTTATAACCAGTCGTGATGCTTGGTTATACAATTCAAGTCGTGAATCACTAGCAAACAATGTGAATAATATGATTGCTTTCTATAATAGTGAAGTAGAACGTTTTAATAATGCTTATGGGCATGCTGACCGTAAAACACGGGTAAATGTTGTAAATGATTTTGTCAATTCAGATACAAAAAAAATCAGTTGGAGTATTAATCTTAAGAAACATTTAACTAAAGGAAAGATTTTTGAATTTGAAGATACATGCCTTATTCAAAGTTTATATCGTCCTTTTACACAACAATGGCTCTATTATAATCGTGCCTTTAATGAAATGGTTGCTCAAATTCCATGTATATTCCCGATGGAACAAGCGGTTGAAAATAGAGTAATACAAATTACAGGTACAGGTGCAATGAAAGGATTTTCTGTACTCATGGGTAAGGATATACCTAATTTTGATTCAATAGAAAAAAGTCAATGCTTTCCACGATATTTCTATGAATCTGTTGAATCTTTAAAAAATGAAAAACAAACCCATTTATTTGCAAATTCTACAGAGAAAAACACAACAGCTGGTTTACAGAGGCATGATGCCATTACGGATGAAGGATTAGCACATTTTAAAGCGGCTTATCCTAATGAAACCATAACAAAAGATGATCTATTCTATTATGTTTA
>NZ_JBHIQZ010000073.1:0-2974 GCF_042196865.1 Bartonella sp. AC130YNZD | reverse complement strand
CCGCCTTCAAAACGGCGTGATTGAAAATGTTCTGTATCACTTGTGATAAAACCATCTGCATCACGAAGCGCCCAGCCAGTCTTAGTGCCTAGATCAAGACAGAGAATCGTGTTAGCCATTTGCTATTCCATTTTAAAAGTAGTTTGACGGTAATTATTTTCGAAATGAGGGGGAAAGAATGTTAACGATATATGAATGCTTTTCTATATTATCTCTCACTGCTACAACTATTCATGCTGGTGTTTCAATTTGGACAAGATACAGTAAAGACAAACAACAAGCTCTAGGACCTAAATTACAAATTAATTATACAAAAACGCTAGCAAATGTACCTTACGATTCAAATGAAAATCCCACATTCAAAGTAGATTTAACCTCCTATAATCCCACAAAACAAGCAATTAAGATAAATAATATCTGGCTAGACCCCAAAAGTCCGTTTCAATTTGTCGAAGCCATCTATTACAATCCAAATCCCAGAATTATTAGAGAACCAAGCGTCAATATCCCTGTAAATCCTAAACACATTAACTTAATACATCCTAAGTTAAAACCGGAACCAGAGAGCACATTTGATCTCTTTAATGTAGAGAGTAAGAAGGAACTTACAATTTTACTGACTATTCAAGCTATGAAACCAGACACAGTAAATCCTATAAATATCATTTTAGAACATACTTCCTCTAACTATCCCAATAAAACACTTAAAGCTTTTTATTGCATTGGCTTTTTTCGTTTTTCAGAGACGCAAAGATTGAATTTTTGGGCTAAGATATCCAAGACAGAACATGCTCTATCTCGTTCCCTCATTCGCGATGAATAAAAAATGGAATAAAGAGCTACACACCAAAAACAAGCTATAAGATCTAAGTTTTTAATTATCTTAATTCCCTTCCTCTATCTATTATTGTACCAATGAAAAAATACAATTATATTCAAAATAACAACCGATATAGACAGTAATGATATTGCTAAACCGTAATCCATTTTATTTCCTTTCTTCTTTAAGAGTGTGAATGATGCTGTTGCTGTTCATTATTATCTGTATGAGCAGCAATAAAAGCAGAACTAGAGCTAGAACTATCCTTCAACTTTTGCAGCTTTAGATAATTTATTACGGAGATAGATCCTCTTTTTTCCCACTTGCAAACAGCTGCTTGAGTTACACCAAGCATTTTCGCCATTTCTGATTGTGTCCAATTAAATTTGCCCCGTATTGACTTAGTCAAATTCTTAAAATCTTCTCGTTGATCCATTTACAAGCTCCAATTACAGCTTTGTCTTACTTTATTCATATAATTATAGTTATATAAAGTCAATGAAATTTATCTTTATCAACGATAAAAAAATAAGGTAAACAGAAGTATGAGTAATAAATCTAATATTATAAACACATTAAAAAAGATTTTGACCGAGTTTAACTTAACGCAAGAAGATGTAGCCAAACGGCTAAACGTAACACAAGCTTCAGTGTCTAAGTGGTTAAAAGATTCTGATCCACGCGGCTCTAATAGAGATGCCATTTTAGAATTATATAAAGAACTAAAAGGGGATAATCACTTCACAACTTTTGTTCCTCTTATGGGGTATATTGGAGCAGGAACACAGATAGATCCAAGTTTTGAACAAATCCCTGAAGATGGTCTTGAACAAGTAGAAATTCCTTTTGCTTTACCTGATGATATGGTTGCTTTTGAAGTTAAAGGAGATTCTATGATTCCAGCCTATAAAGATGGAGATATGGTTATCGTAAGACGGCGCCAAATTAAAACAATAGAATCCTTTTTTGGCAAAGAAGCCGTTATTTTAACACATGATAATAAAAGATATATAAAGCAGATTAGCAGGGGCATGAATGGTGAAATAGATCTGCTTTCTTGGAATGCCTTACCTATTAAGAATGTTAAAATTGTGTGGATTGGAGAAATATTTGCTATTTTGCCAATAAGTTCTTACAGCAAGATGATTCGGACTTATCGCTAATTATCCTCCCCTCTTATTCAGTAAGATATTATAATATTTTTTATAAAAAATATAACTTTTTATAATTTTTTGCTTGCTGTTTTATAATTATAGTTATATAAGTAATTATACAAACCACGCACAAACAATCGCCAAGAGGCGTTAGGGAGGAAAAATTATGGAAAATCCAATTCTTATAAATTCTGATGAAATCTTATTAGTTGTCTATGATGATGATCAAAACATTGGTCGGTCTGGACCACTGGATGAAAGCCAAGTTCTAAAAATTATTGACGAGGCAGATGATGCAATCCAAATCTTTCGCATCAATCCTTCTGAGAATAATTGTGAAGATATCTTTGAAGAGATTGCAGACGCATATGTAGAAGCAAATATTGAACATCTCCATGAGGATAGTGAGGTTCATTACTTTGTACGTGAAAGTAATGCTTACCATGATCTTTTATCTGAGTTAGCAGAAGAAAAATATAATGATGAGGTCTACGGGACCTATGAAGAGCAAAATAAATTACGTCTTTGTGATGTGATTTAAATCTTCTAAAGGGCGCATTTAAAAGCGCCCCCTTTCATTCATCAATCCCATCAATATGAGGTTCGTAATGGAAAAGCCTATTGCTATCCAGCACAATACAATCAAACACGAAACAATTCCAACCATGTCTAGTCGTGAAATTGCAGAATTGTGCAGTAAAAGACATGACCATGTTATGCGTGATATCAAGAAAATGCTTGAAGAACTTAACGTCCCCAAATTTGGGGTGGTTGATTTTAGTGGTTATTATCTTGATAGCAAAGGTGAAAGCCGCCCTTGTTATAACCTCCCCAAACGTGAATGCCTCATTTTAGTTTCTGGTTACAGCACTGCCTTACGAGCAAAAATAATTGATCGTTGGCAAGAATTGGAAAAGCAAGCAGTAACACCACAAATCGACTATTCAAGTCCAAAGGCTATGATTGGCTTTTTGAATTACCTACAAGGTCAAATAGATCA
>NZ_JBHIQZ010000072.1:0-2977 GCF_042196865.1 Bartonella sp. AC130YNZD | reverse complement strand
ATGAGGATGATCCAGAGCTGTTGGGGCAAGTTGCCGGCAGTTTGGCAGAAGGAGAGCCCGGAGCGGCACGCGAAGTCGCAAAACTTGTCTGGGCTCTCAAAGATGATGAGCAGCAAGGGGCTTTCTTTCCGGTCTATATCTTACAAGATGGCGTTTTGATTGATCAAAAATCCCCATCATTGCTTGAACCCGCCATGCAAGCCATTGCGACGTACGACCGCGCCCATGGGCATTATATCGTGGGGGGATGCCGTGTAAGTGCATTGGGAGCAAATAACGGTTGCCAAGTGTTTAGCATTCAAGAGGGAGAAGCCAATATCAATGGTTTTAAACGCAAACGCTTAGCAGCTTTGCGCCATGAAGAACTCGAGGACTTTTCGACAAGCGTTGTTCCAAGCGAAACGCATATTTTTGCGCCTCCAAAAGGGAAAACAAGTTTTACCTTTAAACCCTATTATTTTCCTCTTGCTGATATTCAGTCTCTTTTGTTGACAAAAGAAAAAACCGTTACCGTCACCCGCGGTGCCGTTGCCGCAGGGCGTGATGGCGTGCCGGATAAAAGCATCACCGCGTTTATCAAAATTGTTCAAGGAACTAAAGAATTTAAAGAAGGAACGGATTTTAAAAAAACCGGAGACACCATTGATTGGGCACCGGTGGGAGACGAACCTTTAGCAGGGAGCAGCTATAAGGTGACTTATCGCTATCGTGCAAAAATCACGGCTGATAAAGTCACAGCGCAGGAAATTACAGTATCAGGGGGTGCGGAGGGTGGTGATATCATTGTCAGTTACACTTACAAACTCCCCCGCATTGACCGTATTGGTCTCAACACAGGGGGAAATGTCGTCTATATCAAAGGGATTTCTTCAGACCAACCCATGGCACCTAGTGTCCCTGATGAGGTGTTGTCGCTCGCAACCATTACCAACAATTGGCTTAGTACCCCCCTTGTGGTCAATGATGGCACGCGTGTTGCCCCCTATGATGAGATGTGGCGCTATTTTCAACGGGTGCTTTCCCTTGGCCGGTTGATGCAGTTAGAGCGCATTAAAAGCAATGTAGACTCTAAAGAGCCTGTTGCCAAAAAAGGCATGTTTGCTGATCCTTTTCTCGATGATAGTTACAGAGATGAAGGCTTTCAACAAACGGGGGCTGTAGGCAATGGCATTTTGCAGCTTGCTATTGACCCAACATTCTATACTGCTCCTTTAAAAGCGCCTGTCACCCTTGACTGGACAAATGAAGTGATCATTGCGCAAGAATTGACAACGGCTTGCGAAAAGATCAACCCCTATCAAAATTTTGCACCCCTGCCTGGTACAGTAACCCTTGAACCCGCAACAGACTTTTGGCATGAACAACGCACCGATTGGCTCTCAAGCGTGACCAATCAAATCATTATGGGAAAACATCGCGGCAGTACCATACGTAGAACAGAAGTAAGCGATAATTTCATCAACACACACCAAGAACAAATCGACTTTTTAAGACAAATTACCCTTCACTTTAAAATTGAAGGTTTTGGCAGTAGCGAAATCTTGGAAAGTCTTACCTTTGATGGTGTCAATGTCTTGCCAGCGAGCCGCCTTGTTGCCGATAGACAAGGCGTCCTTGAGGGCACTTTCACGATTCCACAAAATATTACCGCTGGTACAAAAAATGTCGTGGCACAGGGGAAAGGGGGCACCATTGCAACGGGACTTTTTACCGGACAAGGTCTGATTGATGTGAAAGTGATGCGGCGCACCACAACAGTGAAGATATGGACGCAATTTGACCCACAAGCGCAAGTCTTTACCCCCGATGAAACACGGCAAATCACTGGAATTGACTTTCATCTTTGTAAAATCGGCAATCAGAACCATGATCTGGTGATTGATTTGGTGACAACCGAAAACGGCTATCCTACCGCCGATATTCAAGCACAAAGCTTTTATTCTATGAAGGGCGCAAAGCTAGGTTGGGCTGGGGCACGCTATGATGTCCCCTTGTTAGTCCCTAATGATCGTCTCACTGCTTTTATCATTAAAACCGATGATGCTGATCATGCCATCTCACTAGCAAAGCTTGGAGATTTTGATGTAAACAGTCAAAGATTTGTCTCAAGTCACCCTTACGTGACCGGTCCACGCTTTTCTTCTGTTAACGCACAAAGTTGGACAGCCCATCAAGATGAGGCTTTAGCCTTTCGAGTGCTCGCTGCACGCTACACACAAACAGAAAAGATTGTCGATTTAGGCACCTTTGACCTTGTAGACTGCTCTGATTTGCAAATACGCGCAGCCATTGAGTTGCCTTCAAGTGAGTGTTCTGTCATCTTTGAAATTGAACGAAACAATGGCACAATTTATCAACTTCTTCCCTTTCAATTGCTCAGTCTTACTGAATATATCAGTGAAAAGGTCAAGCTTCGCGCTATTCTTAAAGGCACCGAAAAGCTCTCACCGGTGTTATTTGCTCCTGTTCAGTTGATTGCGGGAAAAATCCATAAGGAAGCGACCTATGTCACGCGTGCTTTTGCCTTTGGCGAAAAGGCAAGGTTGACCAGCTATATCAAAACCTTTTTACCGGGTGGTGCAACCTTTTCACTGGAGATGCAACTGGATGATGGTGGTTTCACCCCTTTGAAACTTGACGAAACAGAACAACTCGCTGAACCACTTTGGACAGAACGAAAATTTACCAGCAGTGACAAAACAGCCAAACAAGCGCGCCTCAAACTCACGCTTACCGGTGGACCGGCGGCACGGTCCATGGTGCGTGATTTTGGCGCTGGCATATTATGAGGGGAAAATGAGAGATGACAAAAACCAAAAAACTCGACATGGAATTGCCACAAGAAGGGCGTTTTATCAGTTCTGAATTCCCAATCTTGCGGGAAAACTTGGGCAAACTTGACCAAGCTCTTTTAGCTGTTGAGGAAAAGATAGACGAAAAGGCGCCTTTACACCACACGCATACCATAAGCGAAATC
>NZ_JBHIQZ010000071.1:0-3055 GCF_042196865.1 Bartonella sp. AC130YNZD | reverse complement strand
AACGGGGAGTGTTTCACCAGTGATGGCTTTGCCTTCCCCCCGTTTGGCAAGAACAAGTTTACCATCAACGGGTTTTGCTACCGCATCATAGTCTTCTGCAAGGCGTGTGGCAAAAGCCATATCGCTTTCAGAAGTTTGATCAATGTGACGCACAACAATTTTAGCAAGAGCAGGGTCAACTTTTGGTGTATAGCCATTGCGCTCTGCTATCTCTTGAACAATACTGCCAAGGGTTTGTTGGTGATAGGATTGGCTTTTGGGTGTTCTATAAGACGTATTCATAGAGGCGGCGCGTCCGGTCACGCTTAGGCTTTGAGGCGGGCTGCTTACAGAGATTTCATCAATCAGATAGGCTCCCATATCGCGGTTTTTGCCGCCTTCATAGCCAAGTGTGACAGAAATGATTGTTCCGATGAGAGGAATATCGAGAAAGCCATTATCACTGTCACGGGCGCGGTCATCAAGCTCTATGGTAATGCGGTCACTTTTGTCTTCTGCTTCATCGGTAATTTCAATCGACAAAACATAGTCCATCAGCATTCTTGTGATGTCCTCTCCATTTGCCATCACTGTGCAAAAAGGTTTCATGACTGGCTACCCCAAATTCTAATCACCGGTGTGGCTTTAGGATAGGGGAGGGTTGGTAAGAGTATTGTGATACCTGCTTTTAAAATGGGTCCATAGTCTGCAAGTCCAAAATTCGCTGCATAAACGCGTTCAACAGCAAGAGCTTGTTGACCCTTGGCATAGTATTTCCAGCAAATGGCGTCAACCATATCGCCTTCTTTTGTTACGTAAAGATCACTCATAGGTCTCCACCATATTCTCTCAACTTTATCGTAAATTCTTGTTTTTTGGGGGATCCGTTATAGTGAAAAATGCTTTGTTTTTCCTCTACAGAAAGAATGACAAACTTGCCTAAAATTTTCCCCTGACCGGTCACAAGGATATGAGGACCATTATGCGCCATTTGTCGCAAATACTCGATTTGTCCATGACCGCCTTTAAAATCTGGATAGATCACACCGGTTAAAGAAAACTCTGCATTTGCCACAGCAGGCAATTGAAGCGCTGCTTTGCGCCCCAATCGCCCTTGCTCTACCCATGGAATACCATAAGACATGTCAAGGGTTTGATAAGCAGCTGTTTCAATGGAAAAGATAAAACCACCCAAAGCTAACATCATGGCGCTTAATCCGAAAGGCTAGAGGCTATAGCCAAGCGTTGCTGTTTGGCATAGCGTTCAAGGGCTTGATTGACTGCGTCTCTGATTTCATCTTTAAGACCATTGGGGACAGAAATATTTAAATTTGAAATCATCACGCGGGCATCTACTTCTACCGGCTTATGAACGGTAATGGGCTTGGGAACTTTGAAGGCGCCCACTTTTGTATTTGTAGTCTGCATTTGTCCTGTTTCGACTACGCTTGTATTAAAGCCACTCTTGCGTTTTTCAGGTGGAGTATTTGTAACCACTGCTGTATCCAGCATTCTTTTTGCCCGTGTATTAGTTTCTTCGGTAAAGGTTTTAATGGTCTTCGTTGAAGTTTTGTCTATTGAGACATTAAACCCTAACTTTTCTTTCATCCAATTAGGCATCCAACTGGTTAATTTACCCATCATGCCGCTAAGCCATTCAGACAGAGCATTCCATTTGCTTTTGATGCCGTCCCAAAGCCCATTAATAAGATTGGAGCCTACTTCCATTAAATCGACACCAAACAGCCATTCAATGAGTTCATTGATTTTTGTCGCAATCCAAGAGAGTGGTGAAAAGTTTTTAAAGAGCGTCAAGAGGTTATTGAAAACATTACTACATAAGCTGTAAAAAGAATCCCATAACTTGCTTATAAAGCTTATGACTGTATCCCAATGTTTGTAGAGCAGATATCCGGCAGCAACAAGAGCTGCAATGCCGCCAAGTATCCAACCGATAGGTGTGGTCATGATAGCAACACCAAGCGATATAAAAGCCGTACCAACAGCGGTTATTGCTGGAATAAGTGAAGTTACAAGAGATACCGCAAGACCCGCAACTGCGGAAGCAGCCGGGACCATTGCTGCAATGAATGATCCGATAAGAACTGCTCCAACCGCGGCTAAAGATGCTGCTATCCAGCCATTGAGTTTGTCCCAATATTGATAGAGGACAAAGAGCACTGCAATGCCACCCATTAACCAGCCTATGGGGGTTGTCATAATTGTGATACCAAGCGTGACAAATGCGGCTCCTACGGCTGCTAATGCGGCAATGAGTGGACCAAAAATGAAGGAACCAAGAGCTACAAGCCCTACCTTAAAGAGGGTTATTTCACCAATCAATGGCTCTAGCCATTGGAACCAGCCTTTAATCCTCTCTGTGAGATCACTGATGCTTTTTCTTAAATCAGAGGTAGGATTAAGTAAATCATTAAGGACTTTTTTTAAGGTTTTTGCCCAGCTCGCAACGGTTGTTTGAATGAGATCACGGTTTTCATCAATTAATTTTGAAAAACCGTCAACCATATCATTGATGACGGGCATAAAACGGGCACCAATAAAGCTTGCGATACCGCCTATTTTTTTCTTAAAAGCACCAAGCTTGTCACTTAAATCTGCTGCATAGCGTGCAACATCGGCGCCTATCAGCCATTTTCCTTTCCGCGCCTTTGCAAACAGTTCTTTGATAGGTGCCATGCCTTGTGCAAGCATGGTCGCCATTTCTTTCCCATCGCCCCCAAACAGCAGGGCAGCAATATGCTGTCTTTGT
Organism: Bartonella sp. AC130YNZD; assembly: GCF_042196865.1. Taxonomy (NCBI): domain Bacteria; kingdom Pseudomonadati; phylum Pseudomonadota; class Alphaproteobacteria; order Hyphomicrobiales; family Bartonellaceae; genus Bartonella; species Bartonella sp. AC130YNZD. The sequence goes on along the minus strand of NZ_JBHIQZ010000071.1, from coordinate 306 downwards.
GCTTGGCTTTTCATCTTACTCATCTTGTCGGTAATTTCTTCTAACAAGACAGAAGTGGATTTGAGTTTTCCAGAAGTGTTTTTGACAGAAATGCCAAGCGCTTCAAAGCCCATCATGCCTCTTTTTTGTCCAGCATAGGCTTGTGCTGAACGCCTATTTAAAACCGCTAAGGATTGTTGAAAAAGTTCGGCAGAAGTGCCTGAATTATCGGCTGCATCACCCCATAATTGAAGTGCCGTAACACTCATATTTAAGTGGTGTGATGCGTGATAAAGACTATCTCCCAGATGCATGGTTTTCATGGTG
>NZ_JBHIQZ010000070.1:0-3088 GCF_042196865.1 Bartonella sp. AC130YNZD | reverse complement strand
GCCGCCCATTTATCCATATAGACACGACGCTGTTCTAAATAGTCAGTACGACGATAGGCACGCTCTACTTTACCGCCAACCGTATGACCTAGGATAGTTTCAGCGACCTCATAGGGGGCATCGGTTGTTTCAGCGAGCCAATCACGTAAACTAGAACGAAACCCATGGGGACAAGCATCAAGTTTATTTTTTTTCATATATTGTGACATGGAACACTCATTAAGAGGCCCCCGACCTCTAGCAGAAAAAAAGAAATCATTGCGTGATAAAAGGCGTGCTTGTTTTAAAATGTCTAATGCTTCTGTTGATAGAGGCACGCGAAATTCTGTTGTAGCATCACGTTTTCCTTTCATATTTTCAGCAGGGATTGTCCATATATCGCCATCAACTTGATCCTTATGAATATGACGTAAAGGATTGGTACGAACCCCTGTAAGGATAAGCAAACGCAAAGCCAGTTGTGTTAGGGCTGTTGTTTGACAAAGTGTTTTATAAAAAGCGGGAATGTCTCTCCAATCCATGGCTGGTCTATTTTGCGTTTTATGACGTTGTTTCCCTAAGAGCGCTTTTGCTTTTTCTGCTGCTTGTAAATCAACATTCAAACCCAAAGCAGCCGCATGTTTGAGACAAAGATTAAGACGATTCAGTGCTTTCTCTGCTGTTCCAGCTTTTGTATGCCAAATAGGGGCAAGGGTATTGCGTATCTCTGTTTGGGTAATCTCAGAAACGGGCATACAGCCTAATTTAGGGAGAATGTAAAGCCGCAAGGGAGAAAACCATTTACCATTTTTACCATCACCTTTTAATTCCGCTTTTCGACTTTCAAAAGTATCTAAAGCAATGTCTTTTAAGTAATGGAGATTACGCATTGCTTCATGCTTTTGTTTATTGCGTTCTTTAATGGGATCACGCCCTTCACGTAAAACAGAGCGCCATTGGTTTGCACATTCACGGGCTTGTTTTAAAGAAACATGCCTTAAAGCACCCAAGCCCATTTCACGACGGCGTCCGTGAATGGTATAACGATAAAGCCATTGAGCACCTCCATCTTTACGCTTGTGAAGAAGCAAGCCGGCACCATCATTATATTTGCCAGCCCCCAATGTTGCGACAGATCTTGCATTAAGACGGTTCATAAGAGCCATTTTTACTCCTTTCTTGTATAAATTTTACCCACACGCCAGCCCCGCTTTTGACGTGCAAATGAGTGGTTTTGATTGATTCAACATAAATAGATTTGAAATGAGAGAATCCTACGTTATTCGAGATTCTAATTCAATATGAATAACGCTAGATTATCATTATAAATCAATATGTTGTTGCCGCCAAGACCTTGATAGGAATGAAGAAAACCCGTTTCCAAATGCCCAATAGTGCGCAGACAGCGCAAGATTTTGGAACGATTGTTATTCCTACCTACAGCGGTGAAGCAGCAGCGTAATCATTAAGGAGGAAAACAAGACATGGCAGATCAATTACCACCTCCTTTGCAAGGGAGAAATCTTCACACCCAACAGGTGAGTTTCTTACGTTTGAATATCTCGCATAAAGATAAGCATCTCACAACGAAAATAGGGATATTACCCCGTGGTGCTTTAATTACCTCGATAAAAGCGTTTGTGAAGACAGCGTTTTCTGAGGCGAAGTTGAAGATAGGCAGCACCTATGGAGGCAATGAGTTCAGTGAAAAAGACATCAAAGCCCAAGGCACGCAAGATTTTACGCCAACAGATCAAAAGTCTTTTGTTGCAGATGATAAGGAGATGACCCTTTATGCAACACGAGACAAAACCACTGATGCTGGTGAATGTATTGTGGTTGTGCAATTCGTGACAAATCATTGAGGGGATAAGACATGGCAGATTATTTACCACAGCCCTTGCAAGGGAGAAGTCTTCATACGCAGCAGGTAAGCTTTTTGCGGCTTAATTTTAGCTATGAAGATAAAGAAAACGCTATGAGAATAGGTACGCTACCTCGTGGTGCTTTGATTACTTCGATCAAAGTATATGTTAAGACAGCATTTTCGGACACGAAGGTAAAAATAGGCAGCACTGCTGGAGGGACTGAGTTTGGGGAAGCGGAAATCAAACAACAGACAGTAAAAGAAGTTAAGCCCACCAATCAGAAGGAATTTGTCCCTTATGATGAAGAACTTACTCTCTATGCTAAAGCGGACAAAACGGTACAAGCTGGTCAAGCAAGTATAGTCGTTGAATTCGTAACCAATCACTAAAATTGAGAGGAGATATCTATTAACTCCTCTCAGTTTATGAATTAGCAGATTGTACAGAGAGTTGTAAATTAAGGGCAGATAAGACAGCGACTAAAGTAGAAAGCTTGGGGTCACCCGTTTTGCTTAAAGAACGGTATAATCCACTACGTTCGCGATTGGTTTCTTTTGCTAAAGCACGCATATTTTGAGAGCGAGCAACAATACCAATGGCATCCGCTATATGAGCAGCATCACCAGTTTTGAAGGCTTCATTTAAAAAGACTTCTTGAGATTCTGGTGTTGTGAGGTGTTTTTCAAAGTTAAAGGTTTTCAATTTCATTTTTAAGATCCTTTAAAAGAGATAAGGCTTTTTGAATATCACTGGATTGTGTGGATTTATCACCACCACAAAGCAATATAATAATTTTATCGCCTTTTTTTGTGAAATAAACTCGATACCCAGCCCCATAGTGGATACGCAATTCACCTATACCATTAAAAAATTTAACGTCACCTAAAAGTCCTGAACGAATTCTATGAAGTCTTCCAAGAATTATATCGGCAGCTTTTCTGTCTTTAAGCTTTTCTAACCATTCATCAAATTCATCTGTTGTTTTTATTATAGCTACCATTGGTGCACTATAATACACATAATGTGTAATGTCAATAACAATATTTTTCACAGAAAGGTATTCTGATGACACGTCATTATATTCGGGTTAAGACCGGAGGACCGATACCTGTAAAGCGAGATGTTTATCGTCATAAGAGAACACTTTCGCACTTAGTGTCGGTTATTCAAGATGAGATTGATGACATAGCCGATGAGTATGTTCATCAAATCCAAGAAAGCATTTTTGCAGCTATTCGTTT
>NZ_JBHIQZ010000069.1:0-3155 GCF_042196865.1 Bartonella sp. AC130YNZD | reverse complement strand
TCTATAGCTGTTATGTTCTTTATAGCCATGGCATCATTTTTCATTTTCATAAGAGAAACGATAAATAGGATAATTGTGATTTATTGCCTGTTATGAAAATATCTAAAGAGAGAATGATCATTATAGAGATTAGCAAAATCCCTTTTAATAGACCGTGTCAGTTTTGTCAGTTCCTTTTAGAGCCTCTATTATTTTTTTTGAATGAAAAAATTAAAATCATTATATTTCAATATGTTAATGTTTTAAAGAAACAACCTATGTTAAATATAACATCTAAATACAATCTATAGTATACATTTAAGAGGGTTTTGTAGGGGTTTTGGGGGGGTTAAGAACCTTCAAAACCTATAAGCAAAATGAATATATATAACTCTCTTTAAACAAAGCTTTTGAAAACAATAAAGCACTCATTTTAGATTACGGTATAATCTTTTAAAGGCAATGTAAAAAAATCTAATTCACTTTAAGAGTGAGTTTCTTAAAAGTCTTAAAGCAATCCAAATAAGAGTATCTAAAAGTGCAAATGATTTCTTTTTTAGAATAACGCATGATAAATTATCCTTTTAAAGATTATATGTAAGCAATGTATAAAGAGGGTATAGAGTATAAAGGGGTATAGGAACCTATAGCTATAAGACCTTGTACCCCTTATGAGATTAACATACCCATTATGTGAGCATGCTTTATAAGTTATTCAGTTTCTCTTATTTCTAATTTTGGTAAGTTTTTTACGATTTTCATTGTCTCTAAACTTACGGTAATAACCCTTTGAAACAACTCTAGAGGGTAGGCAGGGTTGCCAACGGTTTCAACAGCATAGCGATTGGCATCATTCACAATACCACTCTTTTTATCTGTCTTTACACATTGACGCCCCATAACCCATTCAAGAGCGGGCTTGCCATTGACGATATACTCATAAGCTTCAAGAGGGATATCTGTTATTGTGATATTGCTGTTATAAATGACAGTTGATTTATCCTTTTGCGATTTTCCTTTCTCGTTAGCTGCTTTTGCGAATTTCATTTCAGTCACGTAATAGAATTTTTCGGGATTAGAGATCTCTGTCTGTTTTGGATTACCCTTTTTAAAGGTCACTGGATAAGGCTCTACAGTTTCATAGTTTACGTGCAAATGACCGAGTTCACGCCCTGCTGTTACAAATTTCCAAAAATCATCAGCACTCTTTACACACGGGATACACGGCAATTCTTTAGAGAGGTTATTGACATAACGAGAGCGATAATCTTCTGAATGCAAGAGACCATAACCGTAAAAAAGATATCATCTTTAGTAATTTTTTCATTAGAATAAGCGGCTTTTAAATATGCTAATCCTTCATCAGTTATAGCATTACGCATTTTCTTTTTTTCTTATTTTAGTAAATAAGCGATTGTCATGCTATTTTTCTTATCAAGCGATAATAATGGAGTGTTTCTTGTTGTCTCTAATATGTAACAGTTCCAATAAATTTGGTCTATTCTATGAATAAGAGGCTTTACTTGAAGCTCAAGATTATATTACATGCAACACCTTAAAATTAAGAAGCATATAGAGTGTATGATTGTCATTTAACAGTGTAATTATACAGGCTTCAAAAGCGGGGGGAATGATATGATTTGTGTGACCAATAAAGCAGGTGTATATAGTACAGTCTACACTTTTTTCTCAGATTTTATAAGTATTATTCTCATCAAAAAATTAAAAAATTGTTACGCGATTGGCGATTTTTTCTGTGACGCTGATGATGTGGTCCATTTTGTTTCTCACTTTGAGGGCACAATAAATGGGTAGTTTTTTTTCACTTTTATTTTTGCGGTATTTTTGTGTTTTTTTTCATTGGCGAGTTTTGCAGAAAGCATTCGAGAGCAAGCGATTGATCAATCCGAGAGGATTCAACGTCAACAAACGCAAGAACAGCGTTTTCAACGATTGCATTGCAGAAACGCAACGCATGAGATTTTATTACAGGATGATAATGAATCTACGGTATTTCAAAGCGATTCAACCCCCAAAACCTGTTTGCTGATCAAAAGCATTGAATTTGTTGGTGCTCAGTTGATTTCTCGCTCGGATCTTCATAACACCATTTCCTTTTGGGAAGGGCGGTGTCTTGGTATTGCCGAAATCAATAAAGTGCTTAAAGCGGTAACCAAGCTTTATATGAAGCGCGGCTATATTGCCGTTCGGGCTTATTTACCTGAACAGGATTTAAGGGGTGGGCGTCTTAAAATTGTTGTTGTTGAAGGACAAATAGAAGATATCACCCTAGAGGGTCATAAAGTTGAAAGACAATCTCAAGGGGAAATCATTACGGCTTTTCCAAATTTAGTGGGTCAACCTGCTAACCTGCGCTCTATAGAACAAGGGCTTGATCAAATCAATCGGCTTTTCTCTCGTCGTGCGACTATCAACCTTGGTGCTGGGGATGCTCCGGGGGGGTCTATTCTTGATATTCATATCGATAAGCAGAAGCCGTGGTTGCTGACTTTTTCCAGTGATAATCTTGGCGCTAAAGCAACTGGGATTTACCAAACACGCGTGAGCCTTTCTTTTGATGATTTGTTAGGGATCAACGATCAATGGTCGTTTAGTTATCAGCGCTCCATGAATGGTGGTCCGTATCATTTTTCAGATAAGCGCCCCAATAGTGATACGATAACAGGTTCATTTTCCATTCCCTATGGCTATTGGACAGTAGGTTTTGATAGTAGTTGGAGCCAATATCATTCGAGTATTAAAGGAATATTTTCCGATATTATGACTTCGGGTAAGTCTTTATCGCTTACGCCATGGATTTCACGGGTTATTGACCGTGATCAAGAAGGAAAGACATGGATTACAGGGCGGTTGACGTGGAAATATTCCAATAATTTTATTATGGGTAGCCGAGTTGATGTTTCCAGCCGTAAACTGGCACTTGCAACCTTAGAGCTCGATCATTCACGCAAATGGATGGGAGGAGAGCTAAGCGCTCATATAGGGTTTCATAAGGGTTTGGCGATTTTGGGCGCTTATGATGATAAAGAGCAAGACATTTCGACAAAAAATGCACCCAAAGGGCAATTTTCAAAGTTGTCTTTTTCTTTAGGGTATGGGCGTCCTTTTTCGCTTAAACAGTATAATTTTCGCTATAACACGTTGCTTTCAGGGCA
>NZ_JBHIQZ010000068.1:0-3303 GCF_042196865.1 Bartonella sp. AC130YNZD | reverse complement strand
TATTGACTGAAACAGCATCCCTAATGACAGGAGTTGCTGGAGCAGCCAAGGGAGGCATAAAGCTTGGCGAAAAGGCTTGGATTAAACTCATGGCTAGGAAAGATTTTGCCCAATTTGCTTCCAAGAAAAATCTTGCAGAACTTGCAGCTCAAGGAGATCCTGACAAACTAGCTGCTAGGAAAGAACTGACCAAACTTGCTGCTAAAGAAAAAAAGCTTTGGTTAAAAAAGAAACCCACTAAATTTACCGATAGCAAATTTGGACAGACTAACAAAGCCTATCAGAGAGACGACCTGTTTGATCCTAACCAAAGGGTTAAATGGAGAGTAAACAAGAAAGACGTGTGGGGCACCAATATTGAAAGGATGGAAACAGGAAGAGCACCTATAGGATTTGATGGTGAGCCTGTTGAGTTGCATCACCTAAAGCAAACGCATGAGGGGCCCATAGCAGAAATTGGCAGTAAAGATCATAACAAATATAGTTCCGTGATTCATGCTCCTTCCAAAACACATCAATCGCTTATAGAGAGAGAAAAGTTTAATAAGTGGAGAGAGGAATATTGGAAGGAACGCGCTAAAGGGTATAGAGAACAAAAAAACAGTAATTTAGGAGAAATAATTGATATGAAATGGGGTATTATAGGTCTAGATTTTGACAGATGGGGACAGGAGCATCGGCAGTAATACTCTACGGTTGATGAAAAGAGAAAAAACAGAGATTTATAGAATAATTAATGGAGAATAATTGATGAAAACCTATACCTTAGATGATGTTGCAGTCTTAATTGATAAAGTAAATAAATATGATGAAGAGATTATCAATTTGGGTACTGAAGATGATGGAGAGAATGAAACAAATGATTTACAGATTGAAAAGGCGGAGAAAGCTTTGGGTTTGCAATTCACATCCTCTTACAAAGTTTTCTTAAAAAAATATGGAGGAGGAGAAATTGGTGGTGATGAAATATTTAGCATTTATGGAGATTGTGGGGAAGGTATTCCTGCTGGTGATATTGTTTACCGAAACTTACTCAATAGAGAACGTGGTTTTGTGACACCAGAACAGCTTTTCATTAGCAGAACAGATTTTGGTGAAACCTTTTATTTTGATTATACGCAGTTTAGGGATGGAGAATGTCCAATCTATGTCATGCTTTCATCTGAAGATTCTGAATATTACGCTAGCAATTTTTATGAATTCCTTTGCAAAAGAATTAAAGAAAGCGTGGGAGCTGAGATACCTGATGGTGATCAACCAATTGAAAAGATTGAGAACACTCCCGCTCCGCAACCTATCCCTTTTTACAAGAGCTTTTGGAAAAAACTATGGAGGAGGGGCAATTGATAGGGGAAATATGGAGCGTTACGCAAGTTTTGAGGATCATCTATGAAAACCTATACCTTAGCTGATGTTGCAGTATTAATTGATAAAGTGAATAAATATGATGATGAGATTATCAATTTGGGTAGTGAAGATGATGAAGAGAATGAAACAGATGATCTACAGATTGAAAAGGCGGAGAAAGCTCTCGGTTTACAATTCACATCCTCTTATAAAGTTTTTTTAAAAAAATATGGAGGAGGAGAAATTGGTGGTGATGAAATTTTTAGCATTTATGGAGATTGTGGGGAAGGTGTTCCTGCTGGTGATATTGTTTACCAAAACTTACTCGATAGAAAACATGGTTTTGCGACACCAGAACAGCTTGTCGTTAACAGAACAGATTTTGGTGAAACCTTTTATTTTGATTATACGCAGTTTAGGGATGGAGAATGTCCAATCTATGTCATGTTTGCGGATGAGGAGTCCGAATATTACGCCAGTAATTTTTATGAATTCCTATGCAAAAGAATTAAAGAAAGCGTGGGAGTTGAGATACCTGATGGTGATCAACCAATTGAAAAGATTGAGAACACTCCCACTCCGCAACCTATCCCTTTTTACAAGAGTTTTTGGAAAAAACTATGGAAGAGGTGAAATTGATAGAGGAAATATGGAGCATTTATAACGCACGTTTTGAGGATCATCTATGAAAACCTATACTTTAGATGATGTTGCAGTATTAATTGATAAAGTGAATAAATATGATGATGAGATTATCAATTTTGGTACTGCAAAAAATGCGGTTGATGATTTTGTAATTGAAAAGGCGGAGAAAATTCTCAGTTTACAATTTACATCTTCTTACAAGAGTTTTTTAAAAAATTATAAAGGAGGAGAAATTGGTGGCGAAGAAATTTTTAGCCTTTATAAGGATTGTGGGGAAGGTATTCCTGCTGGTGATATCGTTTACCAAAACTTAAATGATAGAAAACGTGGTTTTACGACACCAGAACAACTCGTTGTGAGTTATGATCTTGGTGAAACCTTTTATTTTGATTATACGCAGTTTCGGGATGGAGAATGCCCACTCTATGTCAGGCTTCCATCTGAAGATTGCGAATATTACGCCAGTAATTTTTATGAATACCTTTGCAAAAGGATTATAGTACACGCGGGAGAAGAGATACTTGATGGTGATCAATCGATTGAAAAGACTAAGAACACTCCCAGTCCGCAACCTATCCCTTTTTACAAGAGTTTTTGGAAAAAACTATGGAGGAGGGGCAATTGATAGAAGAAATACGGAGCGTTTATAACGCAAGTTTTGAAGATCATCTATGAAAACCTATACCTTAGATGATGTTTTAGAATTAGTTGATAAATATAATGGTGATATTATCAATTTTGGTACTGAAGATGATGCAGTTGGTGATTTCGTGATTGAAAAGGCGGAGAAATCTCTCGGTTTACAATTTACATCGTCTTACAAGAGTTTTTTAGAACATTGTAAAGGCGGGGACATTGGTGGTGAAGAAATCTATAGTCTTTATGATAATCCTATGGGTATTCCTGCTGGTGATATTGTTTTTCAGAACTTAAATGATAGAAAACGTGGTTTTGTGACAGCAGAACAGCTTATCGTGTGTGAAGCTGATTTTGATGAAACCTTTTACTTTGATTATACGCAGTTTCGAGATGGAGAATGTCCAATCTATGTTATGTTTCCATTGGATAATTGCGAATATTACGCCAGTAATTTTTATGAATTCCTTTGCAAAAGAATTAAAGAAAGCGTGGGAGAAGAGATACCTGAAGGTGAACAACCGATTGAAAAGATTGAGCACACTCCCACTCTGCAACCTATCCCTTTTTACAAGAGTTTTTGGAAAAAACTATGGAAGAGGTGAAATTGATAGAGGAAATATGGAGCGTTTATAACGCACGTTTTGAGGATCATCTATGAAAACCTATACCTTA